>NZ_JAJCGR010000008.1:0-124914 GCF_020553125.1 Blautia sp. MSK20_18 | reverse complement strand
TCAGGGAAGGGAGAACAAGTGTTTCTTTTATACTATAGAGATTTTTTTGAGCAGACATGCTCCGATGTGCAATTCATCTCACCACCTGAAGAGGTGAGAGAATTCTTGCTACATTTGTTAAATGTATTTTAGTATAAATTTGCGGGAAATGCAATGTAGGGGAGAACGGGTAAAAGTAAACAAAAAAATAAGAGTAAAATTAGACGCTTTGCCAATAGATTTTTAAAAAGGAAAGTTTTATACTCTACTTACAGTTAAGACATAAACATAAGTAAAAGACATAAATAACGAAATGAACGAAAAAAAGGAGGTTCTATCATGAAATTAACAAGAGAAGGAATCAAAGAGCGTGAAGCATGGGAGAAAGCAGGCATCAATCTTCCAGGATACGATGTAGAGGCAGTTACTGAGAAAGCGAAGAAGGAGCCAGGCTGGGTACATTTCGGAATCGGAAATATCTTCCGTGTATTTATCGGAGGTATTGCAGATGGTCTTCTGGAAGGGGGAGTTCTTGACAGAGGCATCACATGTGTAGAGACCTTTGATTATGATGTAGTAGATAAGATTTACGCGCCATATGACAACCTTGGCTTAAATGTCATTCTCCACGGTGATGGAACCCGTGAATACAAAGTTCTTGGGGCGCTTGCAGAAGCAGTGAAAGCACAGTCATCTGATGCTGGACAATGGGACCGCCTGAAAGAAATTTTTGCGGCTAAATCCCTGCAGCTGGTTTCCTTCACTATCACAGAAAAGGGTTATGCACTCCAGAAAGCAGACGGAACATGGTTCCCGTTTGTGGAAGCAGATATTAAGAACGGACCGGATAAGGCAACGGGAGCAATGGCAGTTCTTGTGGCTATGCTGAATGAGAGATATAAAGCAGGGAAATATCCGATCGCCCTGGTATCCATGGACAACTGCTCACAGAACGGCGCCAAGCTTCGTGAGTCCGTGCTGACTATGACAGAGGAATGGCATAAAGCGGGCTTCGTAGATGATGGCTTCGTAGATTATGTAACGGACGAGAAGGTGGTTGCATTCCCGTGGACCATGATCGACAAGATCACACCTCGTCCAAGCGAGCAGATCGCAGCAGACCTTGAGAAGCTTGGCGTTGAAGACATGCAGCCGGTGATCACAGGAAAGAAGACATACATAGCACCATTTGTTAATGCTGAGAAGCCACAGTATCTTGTTATCGAGGACAGCTTCCCTAACGGACGCCCTGCTCTGGAAAAAGGCTTCGGCGTATACATGGCGGACAGAAATACCGTCAATCTTTCCGAGAGAATGAAAGTAACCGTATGCCTGAATCCTGTACATTCCGCAACCGGCCCTCTTGGTGTGGTACTTGGCTATGATCTGTTTGCACATATGCTGAACACCAACGAAGATATGATGAAAATGGCCCGTATGGTTGCTTATGACGAGGGACTTCCGGTAGTTGCAGATCCTGGAATCCTTTCCCCACAGGCATTTGTGGATGAGCTTTTTAATGACCGTTTCCCGAATGAGTATCTTGGAGATACCAACCTTCGTCTGGCTGTAGATGTGTCCCAGATGGTAGGTATCCGTTTCGGTGAGACTGTAAAAGCATATGTGAAGAAATTTGGAGATGCTTCCAGGCTGACAGCAATCCCGCTTGGAATCGCAGGATGGCTGAGATACATGCTGGCTGTAGATGATGAAGGAAACAAATTTGAGCTTGCACCGGACCCGATGAATGAGGAACTTCAGGAGCAGCTTGGAGATATCGTGATCGGAAAACCGGAGACCTTTAAGAATCAGCTGAAGCCGATCCTTTCCAATGAGAGACTGTTCTTCACAGACCTCTATAAAGATGGTGTCGGAGAGAAGATCGAGGACATGTTCCGTGAGATGATCGTCGGCCCCGGAGCTGTAAAGGCAACTATTCATAAATATGTAAAATAAAACCAGGGTTACGAGAACAGTTTATGTAAATATTGAATAAAGAGAAATGAGGTAAATGGAAAGATGACAGAACCGGTATTTGCGGCAGACCCGGCAAGACTGTTGATCGCGGCAGCAGCAGGAATTTTATTATTATTGTTACTTATCATAAAATTTAAGATCCACCCGGTTTTATCCCTGCTGATCGCTGCACTGGTTATCGGGCTTGGCGCCGGAATGCCGGTTCCAACGCTGGTAAGCACTGTGGAAAACGGCGCAGGAGAAACCTTACAGGGAATCATACTCCTGATCGGACTGGGCTCTCTGTTCGGTGGGATATTGGAAGTGTCCGGCGGCGCACAGTGCGTTGCTCAGACACTGATAAACAAATTTGGTGAGAAAAAAGCGGGAATCGCTCTTGGGATCACAGGACTTGTGGTAGGAACTACGGTATTCTTTGAGGCTGGCGTTGTGATCCTGATCCCTCTGGCATTCGGACTTGCGAAGAAAACAAAGAAATCTACTTTATATTATGTGATTCCTCTTCTCGCCGGACTTGCCACCGGATTTGCATTTATACCGCCATCAGCAGGATCTGTTCTGGTGGCAAATATGCTGAATGTGGATCTCGGAGTGATGATCGCGGTAGGTGTGCCTGTGGGCATTTTATCATTGATCTTTGCAGGAATCTTATGGTCCAAATTTATCGGCAAAAAGATCAATACAGGGCTGCCCTCCAATATCCAGGAGGTACGTGAGGAAGAAGAAGCCAATCTGCCGAAATTTTCTACAGTATTATGTATCATTCTTGTTCCGCTGGTACTGATCCTGTGCAATACAGTTTCTGAATACATTCCGGGAATCGACGCGGCACGTCCTGTTCTGGAATTTCTGGGAACACCATTTGTGGCACTGATCATAGCAGTATTGCTTGCCATGTATTTTCTTGGAAAGAAGCAGGGCTATAATGGAGAGCAGCTTAAGAAAATCCTGGATCGTTCTCTGAAGCCTACCGGACAGATTCTTCTGGTCATCACTGGTGGAGGTATCATCCGCTGGGTGCTGCAGGACTGCGGTATGGGAAATATTATAGGACCAGCCCTGGAAAAAAGCGGACTTCCGCTTGTACTGGTTGCATTCCTTATTGCAGCTCTGATCCGTGCATCGGTTGGTGCGGCAGTTGTGGCTATGACAATGGCAGCAGGAATTATGGCGGCTATGCCCGGAGTTGCAGACCTGTCACCGGTTTATCTGGCAGCAATGGTCTGTGCCATCAACGGAGGCGCAACGGCATTCAGCCATGTAAATGACTCCGGATTCTGGCTGGTAGGTTCCCTTCTTGAGATTGATGAGAAAACAACCCTGAAATCCTGGACAATGATGGAAACCATCGTAGGAGTAACAGGTCTGGTCTGTGCTGTTGTGATCAGCCTGTTTGCATAGGAGAGTAGACAAAAATGATAGTAAAAGTAATTTTAGGCACAATGCAGAATGCAAGAAAGCTGGTAAGTATTGCAGAATCCATCCCCTGTGATGTAGAATTATGTTATGGCCGTTATGTTGTAAATGCGAAGTCTATGCTTGGTGTCTTAAGTATGCCTGAGTTTGACGAGGGAGAGCTTCATATACATACAGATAATGAGAAAGAATGCGAGAAGATCTTTTTTCAGCTGCTTGATCAGAACCTTATTATGGACACAGGAGATGCTGTGAAAAGATCCATCTATGATATCACAACCTTTGGTGAGATCCTGATCGATTTTACATCTCAGGATATCAATGAGGATGGACAGATGCTGTATGCCAGAAATCCGGGCGGTGCACCAGCCAATGTTGCAGTTGCAGCCAGCAGACTGGGAGCTCATACTGCATTTATCGGTAAAGCAGGAAAAGATATGCACGGAAAGTTCCTGAAATCTGTTCTTGAGAAAGAAAACGTGGATACCAAGGGTATGCTCCTGGATGAAAATTATTTTACTACACTGGCTTTTGTGGAAGTCAGCGAGACTGGAGAGAGGACTTTCTCTTTTGCAAGAAAACCGGGAGCGGATACGAAGATCCAGAAGGAAGAAGTGGATGTGGATGTGCTGGATCATACCCATATTTTTCATGTTGGATCCCTGTCCCTGACGGATCAGCCTGCAAGAGATACCACGTTTTATGCGGTAAAAAGAGCAAAAAACAAGGGCAGCGTGATTTCTTACGATCCCAATTACCGTGCATCTCTGTGGCCGGATGAAAAGACAGCGAAGAAGCATATGAGAAGCCTGGTTCCCTATGTGGATCTTATGAAGATTTCGGATGAAGAGACAGAACTTCTGACAGATCATAAGGATGTCCGGGAAGCAGCAGAAGCACTGTACAGCCAGGGCGTGAAAGTTGTGGCAGTTACACTTGGCGGCGAAGGAGCCTATCTTTACGGCAAGGATGGCGGCTGTATGGTACCGGGATTTGCAGTGAAACAGATCGCAGACACGAACGGAGCCGGAGATTCTTTCTGGGGCGGTTTCCTGTACAAAGTCAGCACAGCAGAGAAACATCTGGACGAGCTGACCCAGGAGGATCTGAAGGAATTTGCCCGTTTCGGCAATGCAGTGGCCAGTCTCTGCGTGGAGAAAAAAGGTGCGATCCCGGCAATGCCGGAGCTTGCACAGGTGGAACGCAGAATTGCAAAGTGATCGTATTCATAAAACTGTAGCAGAGTTGAATCTAAATTGCGAAGCGATTGTGTTTATGAGTATGTCAGATTTATGAAAGGATGGGGTTTTGAAATGAATTTAAAAGATCAGATGAACGGAGTTCAGCACGTAGGTGTGCCAACCAATGATATTGAGACAACCATTAAATTTTATGAGGCACTGGGATTTAAGATCGCTTTCCAGACGGTGAACGAGGCTGCCAATGAGAAGGTTGCTTTCCTGAAGCTTGGAAATCTTGTGATCGAGACTTACGAGAACAAAGCAGCAAAAATGGAATCCGGCGCCATTGACCATGTTGCCATTGATGTGAAGGATGTGGAGAAAGTCCACGAGCTGGTGACAGCAGCCGGACTGAATACTACCAATGATGAAGTCCATTTCCTGCCGTTCTGGGAGAATGGTGTGAAGTTCTTTACTATTGAAGGCCCGAATAAGGAGAAGGTGGAGTTCAGCCAGTATTTATAAAATGTGTAAGTCAGTTAAGTCTCCTGCAAGAATGTGGGTACCTGTCTTAATGGGAATTTACAATACAGTAAAAATACGCTAGAATAGAATACTGTTAATATTCATCTAAATAAAAAAGATCTATAAGAACAGGAGTATATACATGCTGGGACTTAAACCAATAAAGACTTTACCCATAAGAGAAAAGATTGCGGCGAATCTCAGAGAGGCAATTCTTTCAAAAAAAATTCCGGCGGGGGAAATTCTGACACTGGAAAGTACTGCGCAGGAACTTGGAGTGTCCATTACACCTACAAGAGAAGCCTTTCAGATTCTGGCAAGAGATGGACTTCTGGAACTGGAGCGAAATAAACGTGCAGTAGTTCTTGGAGTGAATGAAAAAACGATCCGCGAACATTTTCAGGTGCGGGCGGCACTGGAAAGTGAAGCCTGTGTTTTGTGTTGTGAAAATAAGATCGATTTTCAGAGGATTGATCAGATCCTCAAGGTTTCCAGAGAAGAGATAGAAAAAGGTGATTTTGAAAGTTATTCAAGTCTCAATCAGACTTTGCACATGGAATTATGGACAGCAGCAGGAAATGATAAACTTAAAAATATGCTGTCAGAACTGTGGAACGGACTGTCCAGAGGCGTACTGGTAAATGAAGAAGAGTACGTAAGAAAATCTCTGAAAGAGCATGAGGAAATTGTAGAAAGTATTCGAAAAGGTGATGCTATGGAATGTTATCTGCGTATGCAGAAACATATAAAAAGCAGTTGTGAGAACTTTGTGCAACGGTATAATTAGGCTGTAGAAATCACCATTTTTCTGTAAAAAGTATACAAAAACAGAACAGATAATTTTTACAAAACGCCGAAATTGTTAATTGTTATTGACAGTTACGGCGTTTTTCACTATTCTTTATGTATACAATATAAAAAATAAAAAATAAAAAGTAAAAAAGTAAAGAAAGGCGCAATGAAATGAACGACAAGAACATAATTGTGAACAAGCCGGAACCGAAACCGGGTATACTTGAGCGTGGTGATCTTTTTGCGATCGCAGTAGGAATGGTAATCGGCTCCGGAATGGTAACTCTGATCGGACCGGCAATGGCTTATACCGGTTATTCTGTATGGCTTGCTTATCTGACAGCGATTGTCATGGGATTCTTTATGGTTTTTCCGTATATTATTCTTGGTGGGACCATGCGCGTGGCAGGAGGCCCGTATTCCATCGTAACGAACCTTTCCGGAGTTAGCACCGGAGGTCTGGTAGCTTATACGAAACTGGTAACGCCGATCCTCAACAGTTCTTTTGCGTTGGCACTGGGATTGTATTTGAATAATCTCCTCCCGGGAATTACAGTGAAAGCACTGGCAATCGCAGGTGTTGTTATCCTGTTTGTTCTGAATCTTCTGGGAATGGATATTTTTGCAAAGGTAAGCAAGATATTATCAACGGTTCTTCTGATCACAATGGTTCTGTATGTTGTTTTCGGACTTACACAGATCAGACAGCCGATCTTTGATTTTTCAGGAGATAAGATGTTTACCGGCGGCTTTAAAGGCTTTATGCTGGCGGCACTTCTTCTTATCAATTCCGCAAATGGTTACTACAATGTTCTGTGGTATGGTAAAGACGCGAAAAGAGCAACGAAAGATGTTCCGTTTGCGGCAATGTCCTGCGTGCCATGTCTGCTTTTTATTTATGTGGGCCTTGCGATGGTTACAGGTGGGGTGCTTCCTCACGATGAGGTTGCAGGTGTGGAAACAATCCTTCCGGCAGCACAGGAGATCCTTCCTGGTATTGTGTATAAACTTTTTATGATCGGCGGACCGATCATGGCAATCATCACTACTTTGAATGGTGTATTTAATGATGTACGATATCCGATCGCTCAGGCTGCCAAGGATGGATGGCTGCCGAAAGGAATTCTGAAGGAAAACCGTTTCGGAGCACCGTACCTGATCTATACCTACACACTGATCGTAGTGTTGCTTCCGATCATTTTTGATATGAGTATCGTGACGATCACAAATATTTTCCAGGTGATCACATTTTTTATGAATGTTACAGTTGTGTATGCAATTTCACGTCTTCCGAAGAAATATCCGGATACCTGGAAGAAGAACAAATTTCACCTTTCCAGTGCAGGACTTTACGTATTCTGTACCATCAGTATCATCATTTACACGATTATTTTTGTAAAAGGAATTTTCAGTATTAAACTTGTATATGCAGTATCTGCTGTTATAGTTATGGTTGCATTGATCCTGATTGGTGTATATCTCACCAGAAAAGGTGGAATCCGTATCGAGACATCCATATGGCAGCCTGCAGAGGAGGAAAAAAATGAATGAATTAAATCCGTTCAAGCTGGCAAAAATGCTTGAGGAACTTGAGAACACCGTAGAATTACACAATATTTCTGTACGGTATAAAGGAGAAAAGGTTGTTGAAGGAGCCTGGGCACCTTTCTCAATGGAAGAGCCGCAGATGATGCATTCTTTATCAAAGATCGGAACAAGTATCTGTGTTGGATTTGCGGTGGATGAGGGAAAACTTCATCTGGAGGATAAATTTCTGGATTATGTGAGAGAAGATCTTCCGGATGAATATGATGAAGCCCTGGAAAATATTACCGTATATGATCTTCTTACCATGCAGGCCGGTTCCCCGGAATGCTGTAATAATGTATGGTTTTCCAGACTGGAAAAAGACTGGGAGAAGAATTGGCTTGGACAGCCTAAGCTGAAAGAAGATATCGGAAAAGTTTTTCATTATGATTCCGGATGCAGCTATACACTTTCCAGGATCGTGACCAAAGTTATGGGTGAAAACTGTCTGTCCATTATGCAGAAACGTGTTTTTGACAAACTTGGTTTTGGAAAGATCAACTGGCTTACAAGTCCTGAGGGACATAATACCGGCGGCTGGGGCATGTATCTGACCGCAGATCAGATTTCCACACTGGCACAGCTCCTTCTCCAGAAAGGAAACTGGAAGGGTGAGCAGCTGGTGCCACAGTGGTGGATCGAAGAGATGGGACAGTCAAGAGTCGTAATTCCCGGAGATGAGAAAAAAGCACTGACTCATTATGCATATCACATCAAAGCAGGAAAAGAGATCTTTGCGGCAGAAGGAGCATTTGGACAGTATTTGGTGTGCTTCCGGGAACTTCCGGTTGCCATTGGCATTACCGCAGGTGCGAGAGAATATCTTGCGGCAGATATCTGCCTTAAATATATGAAGGAAGCAGTTTCCATACCTTGCCCGGAAGAAAAACGGGAAGAAGGAGAGAAATATCTGGAAGCAAAAATAAAAAGCCTTTCTCTGCCACAGCCGGAAGGCAGACTGAAAACTGCGGAAAAAGAACTCAGTGGATTATTTAACCGGGAGATTATTTTTACAGAAAATCCGAGAAACATTGAAAGTGCAAAGATCATTCCGGAAGGATGTAAACTGCGTCTGGAAATGATAGTCCAGGGTGAGAAAAAGATTGCTTATGCAGGATTTAAGAGCTGGAAACAGAACGATCTTTATCCGGATGATTTTACAAAGAGATATCACAGCATTGCTTATGGAATGGATCAGGAAACGTTATATCTGTCTGTGGGACTGCTCAACACTTCCTACAGGGAAGAGTATTCCTTCTGGGTCAATTCTAAAGATACCGTGATCGCGACCTGGAGACCTAACGTTACCTATCTTCCGGAACAGCCGGATATGGTATGGAAGTTTACAGGAAACTTTAAATCCTGAAGAGAAAAAACTCAAAGTATAGACCGATAAAAATATAGCAATTCCTCCAACCTTATGATAAAAGAAACGAACAACCCGCAGGATACTGACTTGCCATCAGTGGTCCGATGGGTTGTTTTTTGTTTGGAATAAGTCTACAATAGGAAACAGAAATTTTTATTATTGTGACATAGGGAAGAAAGTGTACGATGAAAATACATTACAGAATTAAAAATAATGCAATAGAGATCGTTCGGTGTTATGGTACCGATGACCGGATCGTGCTGCCGGAAGAGATCAATGGTCTTCCGGTAGTCAGTGCGGCGCCGTATGCGTTTTCTGCACATAAGGATGGAGAAGAAGATGCAGAAACCTGGGAGAGCGAAGATGTAATTTCGTTCGGAGAAGAGAGACTTCTTGCCGGAGAGGAAGTGCAGGAGATCGTTTTTCCCGATACACTGAAGGAAATCGGAAGATATATTTTTTATGGATGCAAAAAGCTGGAGCGGCTGGAATTTTCGGATACGCTGATGCAGGTGGGAACCGGGGCGTTTACGGGCTGTAGCGGGCTGAAGGAGCTTGTGATCCATCAGAAAAAAGGGCTCAAGTCCTGTGCAAAGGAGATCCTCGGTGAGCTGTGGCAGAAGATTGATGTGGATTTTCTGTATGAAAATGGTGAGGCAGGTGGAAAACGTGCGCATATGGTTTTTCCGGAGCATTATGATGAGGCGGTGGAGAATACGCCTGCGAGAATTTTGTTTACGGAGTATCATGGCTCAGGGACCAATTACCGGCAATGCTTCTACAGCAAAGAACTGGATTTCGCAGAGTATGACAGCCTGTTTGATATGGCAGTGGTAATGGATAAGCTGGAGGTTCTGGTTGATATGAGCTTTGGGCGGCTTCGTTATCCGTGGCAGCTCAGTGAAAAGGCGAAGAAGCAGTATGAGGATTATATCCAGGGAAATCTTAAGGATATCGGGGAATTTCTGGTGGAAAGCGGAAGCTTAAATGGTCTGGAGCTGCTTTCTCGGGAAAAACTCTGGAACAGAGAGGGCCTGGAACATAGTATTGATGTGGCGTCCGGGAAGAAGGATATGGAGATTTCCGCATTTCTGATGAATGAACGCAGCCGGATGCTGAAGGAAGAGCAGAAGGTGGCCGGGGAGACAGAAAATGAGAGGTGCCCTGTTAAAAGGAGAAAGAAGTTTCAGTTATGAGTGATATAGAAACAACTGAAAAAAATAAAAATAACTTCCTGCCCGGTCAGGGATCCAATCCCCAGGAGGCGGCCCAGCGTCTCCAGGACATCGGCAGCAGCATCCTCCGGGCGGCAAGAGACGAGCTGTATCTTGGCATGCGTTTTCTGGATGTGGCGCTGAGCAGCTTTATTTATCAGATGGATGGTTCGGTCAGTCCGTTTGGAACAGACGGGGCTGTGATGTACTTCCATCCGGCACAGCTTGGCGGGCTTTATAAAGAAAACAGGATTCTTGTGAATCGAGGATATCTCCATATGGTATTTCACTGCATTTTCCGGCACTTTGGGAAGCCGGGAATAGAGAAGCGTTTGTGGAATTTAAGCTGCGATATTGCAGTGGAGCATATGATCGACGGGATCTACCACCGCTCAGTCCGATATTCCAGAAGTCTTCTCCGGAGGGAAACCTACCGTCTTCTGGAAAAGGAAAAGAAGACGCTGAATGCAGAGAGAATCTACAAGATTCTGAAAGAAGAATTTCTGAAGGAAAAAGAACTGGCACAGCTTGAAAAAGAGTTCTACGTGGACGACCATAAATACTGGGCAAACCAGCAGCCCGACCGGAAACCCAATCCCCTGATGAGCAAAAAATGGGGAGATATCAGCGAAGGAATTGAGACAGATCTGGAGACCTTTTCCAGGGAGGCAGGAGCGCAGGACGGAGATTTTCTGGATCAGCTGAAAATAGAGAACCGGGAACGATATGATTATCGGGAATTTCTGCGGAAGTTTGCAGTATTTCGGGAAGAACTGACTGTAGATCCGGACAGCTTTGATTATAATTTTTATACCTACGGGCTTTCCCTTTACGGGAATATGCCGCTGATCGAACCCCTGGAAACCAGAGAAGTGAAAAAAGTTTCGGAATTTGTCATGGTGATCGATACCTCCATGTCCTGTTCAGGAGAACTGGTACAGAGATTTCTGGAGGAAACCTATGGGATCTTAAGCGACAGCGGGAATTTTTTCCAGAAGGTAAATATACACATTATCCAGTGTGATGAGAAGGTGCATTCGGATGTGAAGATCACCAGCAGAGAAGAACTGCAGGATTACATGGACAGCCTGGAACTTTACGGTGATGGAGGTACAGATTTCCGTCCGGCTTTTGCTTATGTGGAAGAGCTGATGGAAAAACGTGAGTTTGAAAATCTGAAGGGACTGGTGTATTTTACAGACGGTTACGGTATTTTTCCGGCAAAGATGCCGCCATACCGGACAGCATTTGTATTTATGGAGCAGGAGCCTGAGGATGTGGATATCCCGGCCTGGGCCATGAAGCTGGTGATCACGGAGGAAGAATTGTAAAGAATTATATCCATATCTTATGTCATGAATCTGATATTTTAATCTTTTATTTTGTATATTGCTATCTGCATATCAGTTATAGTGTAGAAAATAGGTAACAGCAGACAATGTTACGGAAAATATACAGAACAGGAGATTGTATGGCATGAGATATGGGTATTTTGATGAAGAAAAAAAGGAATATGTGATTACCAGGCCGGACACACCTGCTCCGTGGGTGAATTATTTGGGATCGCCGGAATACGGAGCAATCGTTTCCAATAATGCAGGGGGATACAGCTTTGCAAAATCCGGGGCGAACGGCAGAATCCTGAGATATATTTTTAATCAGTTTGATCAGCCGGGAAGATATATTTATCTCAGGGATAATGACACAAAAGATTATTGGTCAGCATCCTGGCAGCCGGTTGGCAAAGATCTCAGTGAGTATAAAAGTGAATGTCATCATGGCACAGCCTATACTAAAATGATGGCAGATTACAGCGAGATACATTCAGAGGTGAGATACTATGTACCGCTTGGGCAGTCCTACGAGGTATGGAATCTGAAAGTTACCAACTGCTCAGACAGAAAACGTGAGATCAGTGTGACTGGATATGCAGAGTTTACAAATAACAGCAATTATGAACAGGATCAGGTGAATCTGCAGTATTCCCAGTATATTACAAGAACAGTATTCTGTGGAGATCGTGTACGTCAGATGATCCATGCGAATCTGGACGGCCTTAAGGATGGGGAAGAGGTTGATAACAAGAACGTGTTCAACCGATTTTTCGGCCTGGCTGGAGAGAAGGTTTCTTCCTGGTGTGGTGACAGGGAAAAATTCCTTGGAAGATATCACGGATACAACAATCCAGCAGGGGTTGAAGCTGGTGTATTATGTAATGAGGGAAATTATAATGAAAACAGCTGTGGAGCTCTTTCAGCTGTAATTACTCTGGAACCGGGAGAAAGTCGGGAAATGGCTTTTCTGGCAGGAATGAAGGAGGATAATGAAGCAGCGGAGATTATAGCACATTATGCAGACTGTGAAAAAACATGCGCGGTGGAGCTTGAAGAACTGATCAGTTACTGGCACGGACAGCTTGCACATTTTCAGATCAGAACACCAAGTCCGGAATTCGATACCATGATCAATACATGGAACGCATATAACTGTTTTATGACATTTATCTGGTCACGTGCAGCATCTTTTACTTATTGCGGACTTCGTAACGGATATGGATACCGTGATACTGTACAGGATATCCAGGGTGTGATCCATCTTGCACCCCAAATGGCACTGGATAAGATCCGTTTCATGTTGTCAGCACAGGTAGATAACGGCGGCGGTCTTCCACTTGTGAAATTCACACATAATCCGGGACATGAGGATACACCGGATGATGCATCCTATGTACAGGAAACCGGTCATCCGGCATACCGCGCAGATGATGCACTCTGGCTGTTCCCTACTGTATACAAATATATTTCAGAGACAGGAAATTTTGCATTCATCGATGAAGTGATCCCGTTTGCAAACAAGGATGAAGGAACTGTATACGAGCATCTGAAAAGAGCTATTGACTTCTCCATGAACCATCTTGGCAGACATGGAATGCCGGCCGGACTTTATGCAGACTGGAATGATTGTCTGAGACTTGGAAAGGATGGGGAATCTACTTTCGTTGCATTACAGTTCTATTATGCAATGACTATCCTGAAAGAGTTTGCAAAATACAAAAAAGATGAAAAATATATAAAATACCTGGAAGAAAAACAAGAGCAGCTTGGAAAATTGATCCAGGAACTCTGTTGGAATGAAGATCGTTTTATCCGTGGGTTTACGGAGCGGGGAGAGGTTATCGGAAAGAGAACTGACCCGGAGGCAAACATGTGGCTGAATCCACAGAGCTGGGCTGTGATCAGCGGCCTTGCAACAGAGCGGCAGGCAGATCTGGCTCTTCAAATGGTTTATGAAAGATTGAATACAGAATACGGTGCAATCCTTATGGATCCTCCATATCATGCAAATGCTTTCGACGGAGCACTTGCGGTTATCTACAATGCAGGAACAAAGGAAAATGCGGGAATCTTTTCACAGTCACAGGGATGGCTCATTCTGGCAGAAGCACTTTGCGGACATGGTGAGCGTGCATTTAATTATTTCCTGGAGAATGCTCCGGCAGCGCAGAATGACAGGGCTGAGATCAGACAGCTGGAGCCATACTGCTATGGACAGTTTACAGAAGGAAAAGCAAGCCCGAATTTCGGACGATCTCATGTGCACTGGCTGACAGGAACAGCATCTACTGTGATGGTAGGATGTGTAGAAGGAATTCTTGGCATGCGTCCGGATTTCTATGGCTTACGTATAGCACCATCGATTCCAAAAGAATGGGAGAAGTTTGAGATAAGCAAGGATTTCCGTGGATGTCATCTCCATATCACTGTGAAGAATCCGGGACATGTGGAAGCCGGATGTAAAAAACTCTATGTAAATGGAGAAGAACTTCCGGGTAATTATATTCCGCAGGAGAAACTTACCGGTGAGACAGAAATTGAATTCTATATGTCATGACATAATGGATATAAATTGCGAGGAGATCACATTTATGAATACAAAGTAAAATGGAATATAAATACCGTTTTATTTTGGCAGGAAGGAGATCACAGAATGAAATATATAAAATTTCAGGATAAAAATGGAAGCTTTTCCATAGAAAATCCGGAGAATTACAGCGGTTTATATATACCTCTGGCCGGAGAAAACGGATTGAAATCCGCGATCACCCCTTCTCTGGGAGGAGACAGCAAACTGGATCAGAATCATTTTCTGCTGGAACCGGTAAGCATTGAGAATCTTCATAATAATCGAAACACCAGAAATTTCTGGTGCAAGATAAAAGGAAAAGGTTACTGGTCAGCATGCGGAGTTTCGGCAGAACAGGAATTTCAGAAATATACTGATAAACAGGATAAAAGCAGCCTGGAAGCCGGATTTATGTGGCAGAAGCTGCACAGAACTTCTGAGAAATACGGACTTCAGTCAGAGATTTTGTCTTTTGTGACAGTGAAAGGTGATGCGGAGGTCCATCTTGTAAAGATTACCAATATTGAAGAGGAAGAACAGGAGATCACACCGGTTGCTGTAATACCTGTATATGGAAGAAGTGCAGACAATCTCAGAGATCACAGGCATGTGACTTCCCTTTTGCACAGGATAAGAACAACGGAGTACGGTGTTGAAGTAAAACCGGTGCTTTCTTTTGATGAAAGAGGTCATCAGAAGAATAATACTGCATATTTTGTATATGGATCTGAAGGCGAGGGAACGGAACCGGAAAGCTTTTATCCTGATGTGGAAATGTTTATCGGAGAAGGCGGTTCTTTCCTGATTCCGGAGGTGGTCAGAGAAGAGAAAAAAGGTGTTCCGGCAGGAACAGAAATTGAAGGAAAGGAAGCTGTCGGTGGTATTCGTTTTGCATCCAGGGTTCTGAGACCACATGAAACAGCTGTATATGTTGTGACAGCGGGAATATCTGAAAAAAATCAGCTGCCGGAGGAGACTGCACGGTTTTACAGAACTGAAAAACAGGTTGCAAGAGAATTTGAACATGTAAAAAAACACTGGACAGAAAAAGTGAATGTTTCTTTTGAGACAGGTGATGAGGACAGAGATAATTATCTGAAATGGATCTGTTTCCAGCCGATATTAAGAAGAATTTACGGTTGTTCATTCCTCCCGTATCATGATTATGGAAAAGGTGGAAGAGGCTGGCGTGATCTCTGGCAGGACTGTCTGGCACTTCTGATCATGGAGCCTTCTGTTGTACGTCAGATGATCGTCGATAATTACGGTGGAGTACGCATCGATGGAACCAATGCCACGATCATCGGAAACAGACAGGGTGAGTTTATCGCAGACCGTAACAACATTGCCCGCGTGTGGATGGATCATGCTTTCTGGCCATTTGTGACAACGCAGCTTTATATGGATCAGACCGGGGATATGAATGTTCTTTTTGAGAAGATTCCATATTTCAAGGATCTTCAGACAAAAAGAGGAACTGCGCATGATGAAAAATGGAGCAGTGCCTATGGAGAAAATCAGAAAACAGAATCCGGTGAGATTTATTACGGAACGGTTCTGGAACACATTTTGCTGGAAAATCTCTGTGCTTTTTATGATGTAGGAGAGCACAACGAGATGAAACTTCACGGGGCAGACTGGAACGATGCCATGGATATGGCATGGGAAAATGGTGAGAGTGTGGCATTTACCTGTGCATATGCTGGAAATATGAAGAACATCGCAGAATATCTGAGAAAACTTCAGGAAAAGGAAATGTTTGACAGGATTGAAGTTGCGGAAGAAATGGAAATCCTGTTTACCGGAGACCGTGAGCTTTATGAAAGCCCGGAGAAAAAACAGCAGCTTCTGAGACAGTACACAGAAAAATGTGCACATGATATCAGCGGAAATACTATTGTGATCCGTCTGGACCAGCTTAGCCGGAATCTGGATGAAAAGGCAGATTGGATGATGGAAAACATCCGCAGAAGAGAATGGGTAAAAGACGGAGAAAACGGCTGGTTCAACGGATATTATGATGATCATAAACGTCCTGTGGAAAGGGCAGAAAACAGCCAGGTACGTATGATGCTTACCAGTCAGGTATTTGCGATCATGAGTAAAACCGCACAGAAAGATCAGATTGAGTCTATCTGTAAAAGTGCGGATAAATATCTTTTTGACCGTCAGGCAGGAGGATATCGCCTGAATACCAATTTCCATGAAGAAAAATTTGATCTGGGAAGAATGTTCGGGTTTGCTTATGGAGAAAAGGAAAACGGAGCGGTATTTTCCCATATGGCTGTTATGTATGGCAATGCACTGTATAAAAACGGCTATGCAAAAGAAGGACATAAGGTTCTGGAAACGCTTCTGGACGCTGCCATGGATTTTGAGAACAGCAGGATGTATCCTGGAATTCCGGAATATTTTGATAATCAGGGAAGAGGATTGTATGCATATCTTACCGGTGCTGCAAGCTGGTATATGCTGACTATGATCACAGAGGTATTTGGCGTCAGAGGAGATCTTGGAGATCTGGTGATCGCGCCGGCACTGATGCCGGAGCAGTATAATGAGAATGGACAGGCATCTCTTACTATGGAATTTGCCGGAAGAAAGCTGGAGATCTGTATCTGCAATCTGGAGAAAAAACTTCCTTCAGAATATAAAATAAAAACAGTATGGTGCGATGAAAAGGAAATGAAAAACAAACAGAGTACCTGTGTACGTATAGATCGGGAACTGCTCGAAAAGCTTTCTGTAAAAGAAACACACAGGATCAAAGTGGAACTGATGTAACCGAAATCGGTTATACATAATTGTTAAATTACAGAAACAGAAGTATCAATAGGAAAACGGCATCCCACAGTTGTAAAAAGCTGCGGGATGTCGTTTTTGGTGCTGATAAAAAATATCAGCCATAATAATAAAGAGGTTTACCACATTGATTTGTAATATTTGTCACGGTACTTCTTTGGGGTAAGGCCGGTGAAGTTTTCAAAGATCTGGATAAAATGACTCTGTGAAGAGAAATTCAGATAATTGGCGATATCAACTACTGCTTTATCAGAGTATCGGAGCAGGTGAGTGGCTTTTTCGATTTTTTTCTCGCGGATGTAATCACTTATGGATACTCCAAGATTCTGTTTGAATACTCTGGACAGATAACTGGGAGAAAGCCCGGTATGTTCTGACAGATCCTGAATGGTGATACGCTCCTTAATGTGACCGTAAATATAGTCCACGCATTGCATGACCGGTCTGGAAAGAATAGAGCTTTTTTTCTGGAGGATCATTTTTCCGGTAAAATCTCTGGCCATAATATGATGCAGATCTGCAATCTGGCGTACAGTGGTGCAGGAATCCATTTTCAGAATGTAAAAATCGCTGAGACGATATGCCTGTTCAGGCTCCAGTCCACCGTCAATACAGTAACGGGTGAGCATGGCAGTAGTGACAACGAAATGATACTTCAGGTTGGTCAGAGGATTTTTGGAGAGGATACCGGTTCCCTTCAGATGAAGAAAAGAGTCTTCCTCGCAGTTTTTGTTTACAGCTTCCATATCACCGGCTCTTACGGCATTGTAAAAAGAATATTCCACAGAGGGAGAGCGATGAAGAGCTTCCGGTTCTGTATCTTTCAGCTCATTAGTAATCCAGTCTTGGGAAATGGACATATTGATATCCTCCTTATATGTTGATGTTTAAGGAATGTGTTGTTTTTTTATATTATGACATGAATCTGACATTTTGTTAAGATTAATAATATAATCGCAGATAAAAAAATGGTATATTTTCATCATCAAAGGTAAAGCATCGGGGATGCTACAGAAAAAGGAGGATTTATACTATGAAAAAAAGAGCGGTATCTATGATCCTTGCAGCAGCAATGGTTTGTGGAATGATGGCAGCAAATGTAAGCTGTGTATCTGCAAAAGGATCGGATGAGGGAAAAGTGATCAATATTTATTCCTGGAATGATGAGTTCCGTCAGAGACTGGAAGCTATTTATCCGGAAGTAGAGTCCACTTCCAAAGATGGTACAGTTACAAAACTGAAAGATGGTACAGAGATCCACTGGATCGTAAATCCGAACCAGGATGGCGTATATCAGCAGAAACTGGATGAGGCACTTCTCAACCAGGCTGATGCAAGTGCAGATGATAAGGTAGACATGTTCCTTTCTGAGACAGATTATGTGTTCAAATATACAGACAAAGATGCAGATGTTGCAATGCCTCTTACTGATCTTGGCATTGATCCGGACAAGGATCTTGCAGATCAGTATGATTTCACGAAAACAACAGCTTCTGATGCGGATGGAGTACAGAGAGGCGCCACATGGCAGTGCTGCCCGGGTGTCCTTGTATATCGTCGTGACATTGCGAAAGATGTTTTCGGTACTGATGACCCGAAAGAAGTTGGCGAGAAGATGAAAGACTGGGATACAGCTAAAGAAACAGCAGCTCAGCTGAAAGAAAAAGGATATTATACATTTGCTTCTTATGCAGACACTTTTCGTTTATATGGAAACAGCATTGAGAATCCGTGGGTAGAGTCCGGTGATTCTGTGATCAAAGTAGATTCAAAGATCATGGACTGGGTAAAAGATTCCAAAGAGTGGCTGGATGCAGGTTATCTTAACAAAACTGTAAAAGGTCAGTGGAACGATGACTGGAACAAGGCAATGAGTTCTGAGTCCAAGGTATTCGCATTCCTCTTCCCGGCATGGGGTATCGACTTTACTCTGAAACCAAACTGGGATGGAGCAGAAGGTGACTGGGCTGTTACAAATCCTCCGCAGGAATACAACTGGGGTGGCTCTTACATTCAGGCTGCAACAGGAACAGATAATCCGGAACATGTCAAAGATATTATCCTGGCAATGACGGGAAATCAGGATAATCTTCTTAAGATTTCCAAAGAATACTCTGATTTTACAAATACAAAATCCGGTATGAAAGATGCAGCTACAAATGCAGATTTCGCATCTGATTTCCTTGGTGGACAGAACCCGTTTGAGTATTTTGCACCGGTTGCAGAGAATATCAAGATCGCACCGCTTTCCGCATATGACCAGGGTTGTGTAGAGCTGATCCAGAACGCTTTCAGTGATTACTTCTAGGGTAAAGTAGACTTTGACAAAGCAAAAGCCAACTTTGAGACAGCTATTCAGGAGCGTTATCCGGAGATCACAGAGATCCAGTGGCCGGAATAAATACCACATGAGGATAATTGTTGATGCTGCAGGATCTTTGGATCCTGCAGTTTGCTGGAAAGGAAGAGCATTATGAAGAAAAAGAGCGTTAATTACGGAAAATGGGGATACATATTTATTCTTCCGTTTTTTGTGATCTATTTTATCTTTTCGCTGATTCCGCTGTTTGATACAGTGAGATACAGCTTTTTTGAATATTTCCGTTCTGGAATCAAGCAGATTGGTCCTAATTTTATAGGACTTGCCAATTATGTCAGTCTTCTGCATTCTGACATGCTGAAATACGGACTGAATACACTGATCCTTTGGGTGATCGGATTTGTTCCGCAGATCGTTGTTGCACTGGTGCTTGCATGCTGGTTTACTGATGCCAGGCTGAAGCTTCATGGCAAGCAGTTTTTTAAGGTTGTAGTTTATCTGCCGAACCTGATCATGGCATCAGCATTTGCACTTCTGTTTTTTACCATGTTTTCCACAAACGGACCTGTAAACTCCATTTTGTGTTCACTGGGCTGGATAAAGGAACCGATTGATTTTCTGGGCTCTGTTCTGGGAACAAGATCATTGGTAGGTTTCATGAATTTCCTGATGTGGTTCGGAAACACGACCATCATGCTGATGGCAGCAGTAATGGGAATCAGTATGGATGTTTTTGAAGCATCGGATCTGGACGGATGCAACAGCATTCAGCGTTTCTTCTATATTACGCTTCCACTGATTCGTCCGATTCTTTCCTATACTCTGATCACTTCCATCATCGGTGGCCTTCAGATGTTTGATGTACCGCAGATCCTCACAAACGGACAGGGTAATCCGGACAGAACATCCATGACACTGATTATGTTCCTGAACAGCCATCTGAAGAGCAAGAATTATGGTATGGCCGGAGCATTGTCTGTATACCTGTTTATTATCAGTGCAATCCTCTGCTTCTTTGTATATCGTATGACTAACGACAATGATCCGGACGGATCTAAGAAAGCAGCGAAAAAGAGAGC
The DNA here is from genome assembly GCF_020553125.1 of Blautia sp. MSK20_18. Classification (NCBI taxonomy): domain Bacteria; kingdom Bacillati; phylum Bacillota; class Clostridia; order Lachnospirales; family Lachnospiraceae; genus Blautia; species Blautia sp. MSK20_18. The sequence goes on along the minus strand of NZ_JAJCGR010000008.1, from coordinate 104,770 downwards.
AAGAGCAGAAAGGAGAAAAACAAAATGATGAAAGATAAGACAGCCAGCAGGATCAGAAGTATCGTGGCACATGTGGTACTTATTATTCTTTCCTTTATGTGTCTCTTTTTCTTTTATGTACTGATCGTGAATGCGTCTCATTCTCATGCAGAGCTTCAGAAGGGATTTTCTGCTCTTCCTGGAAAATATTTCTGGAAAAACCTGATGAATGTTGCAAATGACGGAAGCTTTCCGATGTTCAGGGGAATTCTTAACAGTATTATCGTGTCCGGATGCAGTGCAGTATTATGTACATATTTTTCCTCACTGACAGCATATGGTCTTTATGCCTATGATTTCAAGGCAAGGAATGTAGCGTTTACATTTATCATGGCGATCCTCGTCATGCCGACACAGGTAACTGCAATGGGCTTCCTTCGTCTGATCACAAAGATGGGATTATATGATTCCCTGCTTCCGTTGATCATTCCGTCTGTTGCGTCACCGGCCGTATTCTATTTTATGTACAGCTATCTGCAGTCCTCACTGCCGATGTCGCTGGTAGAAGCAGCCAGAATTGACGGCTCCGGAGAATTCCGTACTTTCAACAGTATTGTCCTGCCAATCATGAAGCCGGCAATCGCTGTACAGGCGATTTTTACATTTGTAGGCTCCTGGAACAATTATTTCGTTCCTGCTCTGGTTATCCAGTCTAAAAGCAAGATGACTGTTCCAATCCTGATTGCAACACTTCGTGGAGCAGATTATATGAATTTTGATATGGGTAAGATTTACATGATGATCACAGTTGCCATTGTGCCGATCATTATCGTATATCTCCTTCTTTCCAAGTTTATCATCGCAGGAGTGACACTTGGAGGCGTAAAAGAATAACAAAAGGTAGCAGGTAAGATATGACAGTTAAGAAATGGAAACACAGCGGAACAAAGAAACACAGCATGTCAGACCGTGAAATACGAAACGGTCTTCTTTCGGAAAAAGTAGCAGAGGAGGGTATTGTACTGCTGAAAAATGATAAAAAAACACTCCCTCTGAATATTTCCACGAAAATAGGTTTATACGGCGCCGGTGCGGGAAAGACAGTGAAAGGCGGAACAGGTTCCGGTGATGTGAATAACAGAAGTAACATTTCTATTTATCAGGGATTGAAAGAAAACGGTATTCAGATCGTAAGCGAGAAATGGCTGGCCAATTATGAGTCAATATACGCAGAAGCACGCAGGGCATGGAAAGAAAAAATACTGGAAGAAGCAAAGTTTGTGGAAAATCCTTTTGATGCCTATGCGGAAAATCCCTTTGCAATGCCGGAAGGCCGTGCAGTCACAGCAGAAGATACTGTCGATGCCCAGACAGCAATCTATGTGGTAAGCAGGATTTCCGGTGAGGGAAAGGATAGGCGCAGGGTCGAGGGAGATTATTATCTGAGCAGACGGGAGCAGGAGGATATCCGGTTCCTTGATGCACAGAAGATTCCTATAGTACTTATCCTGAATTCCGGCGGTCCGGTAGAACTGACAGATATTCTGGAAGAAACAGAAAATATCTGTGCTGTCCTGAATATTTCCCAGCTTGGACAAAGAGGCGGACTTGCCCTCGCCAATGTCCTTCTGGGAAAGGTAACTCCAGGCGGCAAGCTGACTGCAACATGGGCCAGAAGGTATGAGGATTATCCGTGTGCAGAGGAATACAGCTATCTTAATGGCAAGCTTGAAAGAGAAGAGTACAAGGAAGGAATTTATACAGGATATCGTTATTTTGATACTTTTGGTGTAAAACCGCTGTTTCCGTTTGGATATGGACTTTCTTACACAGAAATGCAGATACGCTTCCATGGGATGAAAACATCAGGGGATGGCGTTGAAGTTGAAGCAGAGGTAACGAATACAGGAGAAACTTTTTCGGGAAAAGAGGTCGTGCAGGTCTATGTGTCTCTTCCACAGGATGAATCAGGGAAGGAATACCGTCGGCTGGCTGGCTTTGCAAAAACAAAACTTCTGAAGCCGGGGGAAAAAGAACTGCTGAAAATCGGGATCGACAGAAAGACACTGGCATATTTTTCCGAAGAGCAGCATGCCTGGATTGCTGAAAAAGGTTATTATGCTGTCTGGGTCGGAAACAGCATTGCATCGCTTACGCTGGCTGCAATGCTTGAAGTGCCGGAGAGTGTGATCCTGGATAAAACGAATATCCTTGAGAATCAGACTGATATTACTGAAGAAGTTTATGACCGCCAGAATCTTTCTGCCAGAACTCTGAAATGGAAAGAGAAGGCAGAGAATGAGAAGATTGGAAGATATATCTATTATCCTGAACCAGAGAAGAGAACAGAATGCACCTGCCAACCGGAAAATAAGATTCCTGCAAAGGATCTGCTCCCGCTGTTTTATGGAAATATTGCTGGAATCTCCAGTAATCTGGGGGCGGCAGGAATCCGTGTTCCTGGTTCTGCCGGTGAGACCACGGCTGCTCTTTATGAGCAATATGGTGTTTCCCCACTGATCATGGCCGATGGGCCGGCAGGACTGAGACTTCAGCAGAATTATGAAGTAGACAGAGAAACAGACACAGTATATGGAATCGGTGTCCTTGGATCTCTGGAAAACGGATACCTGAGAACAGATGAGACTCACGAAAACGCAGACAGATATTATCAGTTCTGTACGGCATTTCCGGTTGGAACTGCACTGGCTCAGACCTGGGATACTGCCCTTGTGGAAAAAGTTGGAATAGCAGTGGCAGAAGAAATGGAAGAATTCCACATAGATCTCTGGCTAGCACCTGGTCTAAATATTCAGAGAAACCCTCTGTGCGGCAGAAATTTTGAGTATTATTCCGAAGATCCGCTGCTTTCCGGAATCATGGCAGCAGCCATGACAAAAGGAGTGCAGAGCAGACCTGGCTGCGGTGTTACCGTTAAGCATTTTGCCTGCAACAATCAGGAAGATAATCGTATGGGCGTAGATGCACAGGTATCAGAACGTGCCCTGAGGGAAATTTACCTGCGTGGTTTTGAGATTGCAGTTAAAGAAAGCAGACCGGTGGCAATCATGTCTTCCTATAATTTACTGAATGGTGTCCATGCTGCAAACAGTGTTGATCTCTGTACAGCCATTGCCCGAAAAGAATGGGGATTTGACGGTGTGATCATGTCAGACTGGAATACAACGGTTCCGGAAGATGGAAGTATTCCGTGGAAATGCGTGACAGCAGGAAATGATATTATCATGCCTGGTAATGCAGCCGACGCAGAAAATATCCGAAAAGCTTTTGAAGACGGAAAGCTTTCGGAAGAAGTTGTCAGAATGTGTGCGGGACGTATTCTGAACCTGATACACACACTGACAGCAGAATAAAAAAAATATATAGTAGTGAAAAACTTGCCTGAATTCAATTTTCGATTTATCATTGGATTCAGGCATATTTTTTGCAGATGTCGCGCAAGGCAACCCGTTTTAGGCGGAGGATCCTGCAGGCAGTTTTTTATATGCCGTGAAAAGGAGAATACCATGAATATAAAACGAGCAAAGCAGGAGATCAGAGATTCCATAGAAGCATATCTTTCAAAGGACGAATTCGGTGAGTACCGGATCCCGGCGATCCGACAGAGACCGATCCTTCTTATGGGCCCTCCGGGAATCGGAAAGACACAGATTATGGAACAGATAGCAAGGGAATGCGGGATTGCTCTTGTTTCCTATACCATTACCCACCACACCAGGCAGAGTGCTGTGGGACTTCCTTTTATTGTAAAAAAGAATTATGGTGAGGAAGAATTTTCTGTCACGGAATATACCATGAGTGAGATCATTTCGTCCGTTTACGACAAAATGGAAAAAACAGGTCTGAAAGAAGGCATCCTGTTCATTGATGAGATCAACTGCGTATCTGAAACACTAGCGCCGATGATGCTGCAGTTCCTTCAGGGAAAAACCTTCGGAAACCAGAAGGTGCCGGAAGGCTGGGTGATCGTCACAGCAGGCAACCCGCCAGAATATAACAAATCCGTCCGGGAATTCGATGTGGTCACTCTGGACCGTATCAAGAAGATCGATGTGGAGGCAGACTTTGATGTATGGAAGGAATACGCCTATCAGCAGGGAATTCATCCGGCGGTGATCTCCTATCTGGAGCTTCGCAGAAAAAATTTCTACAGGGTGGAGAATACCGTAGACGGAAAAATCTTTGCCACAGCCAGAGGCTGGGAGGATCTTTCCCGTCTGATCCAGGTTTATGAGATCCTTGGAAAAACCGTAGACCGTGAGGTGGTCAGTCAGTACATTCAGCACAGGATGATCGCGAAGGATTTTGCAGGCTATCTGGCTCTTTATTATAAGTACAGAACGGACTATAAAGTGGAGGACATCCTGAAAGGAAAGTGGGATCCCATTACTCTGGGTAAGATCCGCACAGCCTCTCTGGACGAGCATTTGAGCATTGTAAGCCTTCTCAACGGAAAGCTCAGCGAGCTTTTTACAGAATGCTATCTTACCGATGCCTACCTCACGAAACTGTATGATTATATGGTGTACTTCAGAGAAAATCAGGACAGCCTCACAGCAAAAAATCTCATGGAAAAAGCAGAGGCGGATCTTGAAAAGGACAAAAAGAGTGAGCTTCTTACAAAACAGCAGGAGCGTATACAGAAACGTGTTGTGTCATTTTTTGAAAATGCGTCCGGATTGAAATCAACCTCGGGATCAATTGGATCGGAATCAACCGGATCAGATAAAACCGGATCAGGTTCAGAGCTGGCAGGAGGCGGAAGTGCCGCAGCAGAATCGGAAGTTCCATCATCAAACCGGAACTATGAGTTTGTGAAAGCCCTCTTTGAATCCGAAACCGAAGCCTACGAAAATCGAACCGATGAAATATCTCTTACTCTTCAGAACGTCTTCGACTTCATGGAAGCTGCTTTTGGGGACAGCCAGGAAATGGTGGCATTTATCACAGAACTGAATGCCAACTATTATAGTCTCTGGTTCATTCGGGAGAACGGTTCTGACCAGTATTACAGGCATAATAAAGGTCTTCTTTTTGACGACCGCCAGAAAATGCTTCTGGGCCAGATGGAGGAAGTGGAAAACATTCTCAATAATGGAATAAAATAATATGTCTTACCAATTTATTATTTACTATTGATTAAATTGGGGAATTATCGTATAATATTTACTATAAAAGTCCGGAAAATAGAGAGGGCAAATAGTCAAAATGCACAGACTGGCTGAATGGCTGCAGAGCGATCAGCTGTTGCAGAACTGCATGATGACTGAGAATGGTAAATATCCACTTGTCTATATTCCGGGATTTTTATGTAAAGGAAGGCAACACAATAATAAAGGAAGGCGGCCGAAACGGACGACATGTTTACAAAGATTACAGAAGAACGAGCATTTGACGGAATATTAGCGCAGATCATAGAAAATATCCGGCGGGGAGAACTGAAGCCGGGGGACACTTTACCTGCGGAACGTGTTATGGCAGAATCACTGGGAGTTTCCAGACCTGCTGTCCGTGAAGTCCTGCGGGCACTGGAGCTGATGGGAATTGTCACAACGGTCCGCGGCGGGGCCAACTATATTACCGAGAATATGGATCAGTGGCTTTCTGCACCACTGGCCCTTCTTTTTCAGCTGAATAACAGCCATGTACAGCAGGTACAGGAACTTCGTTCTGCGCTGGAGCAGGAGGCTGCGCTTCTTGCAGCCGGGAATTGTACGGAGAAGGATGCATTAGATCTGCGTTCCATCCTGGCACAGCTGGAGAGCTCAGAGGACGAGAAAGCCCGTGCAGGTCTTGATAAGAAGCTTCATACGAAGATTGGCAGGATCGCAGGGAATCCTATGATCTATAATGTTCTGGATGCGGCAGCGCAGCTGACAGAGGAGATTATTTCCGGTACCCGAGCTTATATTATGCAGAAACATAATTCCGCTCTTGAGGTGGATGACCAGCACAGAAGACTGGTGGAAGCCATTATTTCCGGAGACCGGAACCAGGCGGAGAAGCTGATGCGCGAACATATGGAAACCATTGAGAAATATATAATGGAGATCGCACAGCAGCAGGGTGAGAACAGCCTTGTATTTCATCGCTGATCCACCTGACAAAAATTAAATAAAATTTCAGTAAAAATCCCGTTGGTTTGGTAAGACCACTATTGATTTTGGTAAGACCGAGTGCTATAATAGGGGCTGTATTGGTAATACCAAAAAGTTTGATATTATGGCAGCATCCTGAAGGCTTCATGACGAGACAGCGTAAGACGAGACAGCATAAGTTGAGACAGCATGAGATGAGACAGCATAAGTTGAAGCAGCGTTAGGTAGGACAGCGTAAGACGAGACAGCACAGGATGAAGGTTACTGTATCCCTGCAGTATTATATAAAGTATGCAGCAGGCCACAGCGTGGGCGGTAACCTGCCGGAAATATCAGGAGAAAGGACTTGCGATTATGGGATATGTAAAATGGAGTTATGACACACTGAACCATTTCTGCGGAGACGTTTTCAAAGCGTTTGGCTTTTCTGAGGAAGAAGGAAGCATCATTAAAGATGTTCTTTTGACTGCTGATCTGTATGGGATCGAGAGCCACGGAATGCAGAGGATGGTTCGTTACCATAAAGGAATCGAGAAGGGGACTATTCATCCCCAGGCGAAACCGGAAGTTGTTTTTGAAACACCGATTTCTGCCGTGATAGACGGACATAACGGAATGGGCCAGCTGATCAGCCATTTTGCCATGGAAAAGGCAATTGAGAAGGCAAAGACAACTGGTGTGGGAATCGTAAGTGTACGAAATTCCAACCATTTCGGTATTGCAGGATATTATGCGAATATGGCCTGCCATGAAGGCCTTCTTGGAATGGCATGTACCAACTCCGAGGCGATCATGGTACCGACTTTTGGAAGAAAGGCTATGCTGGGCTCCAACCCGATCGCAGTCGCTATGCCTGCAGACCCGTATCCGTTTTTCTTTGACTGTTCCACAACAGTTGTAACCAGAGGTAAACTGGAAATGTATAATAAGATGGGCAAGCCTCTTCCGGATGGCTGGGCACTTGACAAAAACGGTCATGCCAGCAATAATGCACCGGATGTACTTGCAAACATCGTAGCCAAGAAGGGCGGCGGAATCATGCCTCTTGGTGGAAACGAGGAAGTCAGCGGAAGCCATAAGGGATATGGCTATGGAATGCTCTGTGAGCTGTTCAGCTCTATTCTTTCCATGGGCGTTACCTCCGACAAATGCTGTACATTCCCGGATAAGACCGGTATTTGCCATGGATTTATGGCGATCAACCCGGCGGCATTCGGAGATCCGGATGCGATCCGCAAGCATTTTTCAGAATATCTTGAGGCACTTCGGGAGAGTCCGAAGGCAGACGGTCAGGAAAGGATCTATACACACGGCGAGAAAGAGGTAGCTGCTGAAAAAGACAGAAAAGAGAATGGAATTCCGGTCAACGACAATACCATGGTAGAACTTGCTGATCTCTGCAGTTATCTGAAGCTTGATTTTGGCGCTTATTTTGAAGGCTATGAGCTTCCGAAGGACAGTAGATTCTTCAATGGTAATTATTAATTCAGGTAATCCTTTTGAAATGAAATATATCATAATTATCCAAGGAGGAAAAGAAAATGGATTATGCAAAAGAGTCATTAAGACTGCACGGAGATTGGAAAGGTAAGATCGAGGTTGTTACAAGAGTGCCGGTTGAGAATAAAGACGACCTTTCTCTTGCATATACACCAGGTGTAGCTCAGCCTTGCCTTGAGATCCAGAAAGATATCAATAAATCCTACGAGCTTACAAGAAGATGGAATATGTGTCTTGTTGTAACAGACGGTTCCGCAGTTCTTGGTCTTGGTGACATCGGACCGGAAGCCGGTATGCCTGTAATGGAAGGTAAATGTGTACTTTTCAAAGCATTCGGCGATGTAGACGCATTCCCGCTTTGCATTAAGAGCCATGATGTAGACGAGATCGTAAATACTATTTACATGATCTCCGGATCCTTCGGTGGTGTTAACCTTGAGGACATCTCCGCTCCGAGATGCTTTGAGATCGAGAAAAAACTGAAAGAGAAATGTGATATTCCGATTTTCCACGATGATCAGCACGGAACTGCAGTTATCACACTTGCAGGTCTGACAAACGCTCTGAAGGTTGTCGGAAAGAAGAAAGAGGATGTTCGTATCGTTATGAACGGTGCAGGTGCAGCTGCTATCTCTATCTGCAGACTTCTTCTGAAAGCAGGCTTCAAGGATGTTACACTCTGCGATAGAAAGGGTGCCATCTATGAGGGACGTACAGAAGGAATGAACCCGGTTAAGGAAGAGATGAGCAAGCTCACAAACCTTCAGAAGAAACAGGGATCTCTTGCAGAGATGCTGGTTGGCGCAGATGTATTTATCGGTGTTTCCGCTCCTGGAGCAGTTACAACAGAGATGGTTAAGACTATGAACAAAGATGCCATCATCTTCGCATGCGCAAACCCGACACCGGAGATTTTCCCGGATGACGCAAAAGCAGGCGGAGCAAAGGTTATCTCCACAGGAAGAAGTGACTTCCCGAACCAGATCAACAACGTTCTTGCATTCCCTGGAATCTTCCGTGGTGCATTTGATGTAAGAGCAAGTGATATCAACGATGAGATGAAGATCGCAGCTTCCAAGGCGCTTGCAGATCTGATCACAGATGAGGAGCTTTCTCCGGAGTATATCATTCCGAAGGCATTCGACAAGAGAGTCGGACCGGCTGTCGCAAAAGCAGTAGCAGAGGCAGCAAAAGCAACAGGCGTAGCACGTATCTGATCTTAAGCGCCTGATACGAACCAAAACAGCCCTTCATTAAGAAGAATATATCAGACACCCGTATTCTGTAACCCGGTACGGGTGTCTTTTTGTTTCCAGACAGGTGGTATTACCCTTTGACAAATGTCCTCTCAGTGAGTACAATAGCAAAAGAATATGATAGGAGGTTAAGCACAGCATGAAACCATGGGAAGCTAATATACGAAAAGTAGTGCCGTATACTCCTGGCGAGCAGCCAAATGAGAGCGGCATGATCAAACTGAATACAAACGAGAATCCATATTCACCGGCTCCGGGTGTGGAGAAGGCGCTGAAGGCCCTTGATGCCGATACCCTGAGACTTTATCCGGATCCGACAGCAGGAGACCTGGTACACAGTATTGCCGCGTTCTACGGCCTGAAGGATGAGCAGGTATTTACAGGCGTTGGTTCCGATGACGTACTGGCTATGTGCTTTCTCACATTTTTTAATTCAGAGAAACCGATCCTGTTCCCGGACATCACTTATTCTTTCTATGATGTATGGGCAGATCTTTTAAGGATCCCATATGAGCGCCCGGCATTAGATGAGGAGTTCCATATCCGTAAGGAGGATTATTTCCGTGAAAACGGCGGAATCGTATTCCCTAATCCCAATGCACCGACCGGCGTGGAAATGCCTCTTTCCGAGATCGAGGAGATCGTGGCAAAGAATCCGGAGAGTATCGTGATCGTAGATGAGGCGTACGTGGATTTCGGAGCAGCATCCGCACTGCCGCTGATCGAAAAATATGATAATCTGCTTGTTGTGCAGACCTTCTCCAAGTCCAGATCCCTGGCAGGAATGCGTATCGGATATGCCTTCGGAAATCCGGAGCTGATCAAATATCTCAATGATGTGAAATATTCCTTTAACTCCTATACCATGGATCGTACTACCATCGCGGCTGGTGTGGCATCTATGGAGGATAAGGCATATTTTGAGGAATGCTGCCATAAGATCATTACAACAAGAGAGTGGACAAAGGCAGAGCTCAGGAAGCTTGGATTTTCCTTTCAGGATTCCAGATCCAACTTTATCTTTGCCACACATGAGAGCTGTCCGGCCAAAGAGCTTTTCGCAGCACTGAGAGAGAAACATATCTATGTAAGATATTTCCCGAAGGACAGGATCGACAATCATCTCCGTATCACCATCGGTACCGATGAGGAGATGAAAAAGTTGGTAGAATTCCTGATGGAATATCTGCAGAAATAACAATTAAGGAGGTACTATGGAAGTACTGGTACAATGGTTTTCACATCACCTTGCACAGTTTATTTCTCCCGAGGGAGCTGTGTTCATCATTTCTATGATCCCGATACTGGAGCTTCGAGGCGGCCTTCTGGCAGCTTCTTTGCTGAAGATATCGGCTGCGAAGGCACTGCCGATCTGTATCGTGGGAAATATTGTTCCGATTCCGTTTATCCTGCTTTTTATCCGGCAGATCTTTAAATGGATGAAAAAAACAAAGACGTTCAGAGGTCTGATCACAAAGCTGGAAAACAGAGCTATGGGAAAGAGTGACCAGATCAAGAGATATGAATTTCTTGGACTTTTGCTGTTTGTGGGAATCCCTCTTCCGGGCACAGGAGCCTGGACAGGTGCACTGATCGCCTCTCTTCTTGAGGTGGATATCAAAAAATCCTCCATTGCGATCCTGTGCGGACTTTTTATGGCAAGTGCCATTATGTATATTGTTTCTTATGGAATTGTAGGAAATGTAGTGCATTGATCGATCGCAGAGAAGGAATGTCTTTTTGATCGAGATCGGATTGAAAATAAAGAAATCCCTTACCGGATCTGTAAAATGATATGTGTTCTGTATTCCGGAAACATATCAGAGATCGGTAAGGGATTTTTTATGTGTTTTTAAATATCAGGCAGAGGTATACCGAGAAGATCCTTACATAAGTCTGCGCTTCAGCATGTCTGCGTTTAAAGCGTATTTCAGAGCTGTATCCTTGGTGATACGGCCTTTTTTATATAATCCCAGAAGGCTCTGGTCCATAGAACGCATCTGCTCCTGACCGGATGTGGAGATCACGCCTTCGATCTGGTGTACTTTATTGTCGCGGATCATATTGCGGATGGCAGGAGTCAGGCGCATGATCTCGAAAACAGGAATGTTGCGTCCGTCCACATCTGGGATCAGCTGCTGGGAGATCACAGCCTGAAGGACCATGGAAAGCTGGAGGGCGATCTGATGCTGCTGGGATGGCTCAAACACGTCCATGATGCGTTCGATGGTGTTGGCTGCTCCCAGAGTATGCAGGCTGGAAAGGACAAGATGACCGGTTTCCGCAGCGGTCATGGCAGTCTGGATGGTTTCATGATCACGCATCTCTCCAAGAAGGATCACATCCGGGCTCTGGCGTAGTGTGGCACGAAGAGAAGTCAGATAGCTTTCGGTGTCGGTACAGATCTCGCGCTGGCTGACGATACAGCGATCATGGCGGTGGAGATATTCCAGAGGATCCTCCAGAGTGATGATATGGCCTTCCCGGGTATGGTTGATCCGGTCGATCAGACAGGCCATGGTGGTGGATTTACCGCTTCCGGCAGAACCGGTAACAAGGACCATGCCACGGGTATATTCGGAGATGTTCATCACATCCTCGGGAATGGAAAGCTCTGCAGGATCCGGCAGCCGGAAGGCGATCACGCGGATCACGGCAGCCAGGGAACCACGCTGCTTGTAGGCATTGACGCGAAATCTGGAAACACCGGGAATGGAAAAAGAAAAGTCATCATCACCGGTTTCCATAAGACGGGATATATCGCGGTTTTCCGCAAGGCCGTAAATGGTGCGGAGTAAATTTTCTGTCTGATCAGGCATCAGCCTGTCACCACGGTCCAAAAGATGACCGTCGATCTTTTCTGCCAGGGGGCGGCCTGCGATGATAAAGATATCAGAGACACGCCGGTTGGCAGCTTCTGCCAAAAATTCAGGAATAGGGGTATCCATAGGTTTATTCTCCTTTAAATACATTCTGGTGGTTGTCTGGTTGCCAGGATCCGGTAAGCTCTGTGTTCCATTGTAGGATCTGATAAGTGGAAGAGCTTTTTTTCTGCGGGTAAAAAAGCTCAAGCACTACAGAAAGCTGTTGTGTCTCGGAAATTCCAACGGAGAAGGAAAGGGTGTGGCTGTGGGAATCCCAGCTGAGATCGTTCCTTGTGTCCGCAAGCTTTTGTATCATGGAAAAATATCTGGTCTCATCGGAAGCTTTTTCCCTGTATTGCTCAAGATCATCACGGATTTCTGAAACGGTTTCCGTGGCGCTTGCGCAGCCAGCGTAATAATTTTCGGTCTGTTCCATAGAATGTCTGGCCGTGTTAAGATTGGATCTGGAGCTTCCAAGAGTAAGCAGAGCAAGTACACAGAGACACAGCACAGAGAAGATAAGAAACAGGGAAGGAATGCCGACAGTTACAAAAAACGTATGCTTCTGTTTCAATGTACAGCCTCCCTTCTGTAGTCATCAACAGGAAAACGCAGGGTGATCCGGTAAAGCTCACTGCAGTTGGAAAGCTGCCGGAAAGAAAGCTCGCCGGATTTTTCTGAAGAAGAAATATCTGTTTCCAGGATCATTTCACAGGCGGCTTCTCCAGAAGAGCAGCTCTGCCAGTTACGGTCATAATACCAGATCAGGTTGGTGTTCTTTTTGATGCCCCCCGGAAGCAGGGAGAGGAACTGTTCATCGGTTCCGTCAGTGCCTTCCAGTATCTCGCCCACGGAGGTTGTGAGAGCCTGGATCTGGTTCCACTGTTCTGCCTGGAGCCGGTTTTTCCGTGCTGCCGCGAAGATCTGGATGCAGGCAGCTGAGGAAAGTGACAGAAACAAAAGGGCAAGGATCATTTCCATCAGAAAAAGGCTGGTACCGGAATTATGTCTTGATTCTTTCATGATGCCTCCTTTTTGCCAGTGCGATGAAGCAGGAATTCCGAGCAGACTCCCGTGGTACTTTCCAGGGAAAAGTGGTAAAAACCATTTTCCATTTCCGAAAACCGGAAATCGGAAAGCTGTGAGATGACGGTTCCTGCATCGGAACTGGCCTGAGAGCCTTTTGCAGTGAAAAGCTCCATCAGACTGTCATTCTTCAGGTAAATATACGTGATATATTCTTTTCCTTTGATATCGTCCCGGAAACAAAGGGCAGGAATATCATCCAGGGAACCGGAAAAGATCTCATCGCCGCGGTCGTGCTGCCGGAATTTGGTAGTCAAATAAGTTGCTGCGGTCCCAAGCTCGGAATCGGAGTCAGTCTGTTTCACAGTCTGCTGGTAAATCCGGGCGGAAAACAGCAGCATCAGTATAAGGAACAGAACAAAAACACCGAAAAGAAGAAGCGAAAAAAGAGAAGAAACGGAATGTCCGGTGTTCTTCCGGTGATTCATGAGGCATTCCCTCCTTTCGCACTGCCGGACAGAGCGATCACGCTGATAGACGGCAGGAGATTGGAACCATTAGGAACATACTCTACTACGAATTTGGTTTTGTCATAAGTGATATGATAATCCGAGAGAAGCTGGGACAGGCTTTCGGGATATGTGCCTGTGAGGGCATAGGTGCGGATGGCACCGTTTTTCAGTGCCTGTTCCAGAGCATCCTGTTCTTTGTGTACGGCCTGGTCGGAGGTGCTGCTGACACCTGCCACAAACAAGGTGCAGGATAAAACCAGAAGCAGCGCCGGAAAGAGAAGAAAAAATGCTCTGAGAAATTTTGTTCTGCGGCTTTCAAAAAGTTCCATGCGGTCACCACCTTACATTGCAAAATCTGAGAGGATCCCCAGAAGCGGCATCATGACGGATAAAAGGACCAGCCCCACAAGAAGAGACAGCAGGATCACGATGGTAGGCTCCACAATGGAGACTGCCTGTGAGATCAGATCTATGGATCTTTCGGTGTACTGCCGGGAAAGCCTGCGGAAGGTTTCGTCACTGGAACCGGAATAGAAGGATATCGTGATGAGACGGCCTTCCATGCCGCTGAACAGACCGGATTCTGTAAGAGCCTTGGAAAAAGTTTCTCCGCTATCCAGGATAGAGGAAGCCTTCCGGAGTCTTTCGAGTATCACCGGCTGTGAGATCAGATCCTTTGTAAGCTCCAGGCTGGTTTCCGGGGAAAGTCCGCTCCGAAGCCCCAGGGAAAGGCCCTGGGTCAGACGACTGTAATCCATGGCAACCGGGATCTCACGGAAAAACGGGAGATGGATGGCCATTTTTCGCAGCAGGCTGTGACCTTTTTCCGTAAGACTGAAAAACAGGATGCAGCCAATGAGGGCTGCGGCGAGGATCAGAAAAACAGAAGAATACCGGCTGATCACGTTGCCTGCATTCAGAAGTCCACGGGAAACCCCGTTCATTTCCAGTCCCATCTGGTTAAATACCTGTTGAAATACCGGCAGGACTTTTATCAGAAGGACCAGGATCACAACAGCCATCATGCCAAGCATGAGCAGCGGGTAAGTGACTGCAGACCGTATCTGTCCTGAGATTTCTTCCTCCTGTTCATAGTGGGAACTGAGACTTTCCATGATCTCATCCAGGCAGCCGGTTTCCTCACCGGTTCGGACATAGGCGGTCATGGATGTGGGAAAGATCCCGGATTCGTCAAGAGCCCGGGAAAGAGAACCGTTTTCTTCCACGGAACGGATCAGGGGTGTGAGGATCTGCCGGTCTGCATCGGTCTTGCTTTCGTCACAGAGGATGTGAAGTCCTTCAGCGGTGGATATGCCGGAATGCAGAAGCATTCCCATCTGCCCGCAGAAACTGGATAATTCCCGGGCTGTCAGTTTGTTTTTCATAATAAGGTCTCCTTTAGTGGGTCAGCGTGTGAACTGTACCGTATAATTGCTTTCATCACCGATATATTCCTGGATCGCTTCATCACCATCACTGTTGGCGTCAAAGGTGGGATCCATCAGCTTCCAGGTGTCGCCGTCAAAAGATACTGCCTTTGTCACCCAGCCTCTGCCACGGATATAAACATCGATCCATGCATGCTTTACATCACCGGAATAGCCGATCTGAAGCTTGCAGGGAATGTCCTGGCTGCGGAGCATTGCAGTAGTCAGTGCAGCGTAATCAAAACAGATCCCCGTGCCGGTGCTTAAAGTATCATCTACATCAGGAAGATAACCGGCTTCGACAGAATCAGCTTTGTCATAATCGTAGGAAATATGACTGGTAACATATGTATAGAAGGTTTTCAGGATGTCGATATCGGTCATGTCTTCTTTGACAAGAGAGGCTGCCAGTTTGCAGGCTTCACTTTTGGAAGAAAAGTCCACGTACTGGTTTGGATACAGAAACGGAAGAAATTCATTCTGAAGCTTTATTGTGAGCGTTTCCGTGTAAAGGGCGGCATACTGGTTTCCATCAACCTGCTGATAGCAGGTGATGAGATACTCACCGGAGCCTTCGGAAAAAGGAAGTACCGTCTGTTCATCAGGTTCCAGAAAATAGGAATAGACCACACCGGAGGGAGCAGTAAGCTGAATGTTCATGCGGGAATCATCGGAATCGGATTCTGCAGTCAGATACCCCTGATCCTGATTGGAAATATCCAGGATCAGAGGGGAACTGCCCAGTGTTTTTTTGCCGGGGGCCTCCGGGGTGAGGACTCTGGCCGGAGAATATACCGGAGGTTCTTCATCGGAGAAAGGAGAATTTCCACAGCCTGCCAGCAGGATTCCGAAAAGCAGCCATACAAAAAAGAGACGGACTGGTAAAAATTTTGACATTGTTTCCGTTCTCCTGTTATATCATGCTTTCTTTTTGAACAGTATAGCAGATTCCGTGAAAAAAAGACAGGAGTAGGGCTCAAAATGCAGTGGAAAATGTTGACATTTCAGGGAAAAAAACATATACTCTATACATAAAGGCAAACCTGTTGAAAGACAGGGACGCAAAGCCATGGGTCTAAGGTCCGAAGGATGACTATGACAGCCGGTTGCCGCATTAAATTCCGATTTAATGACGTATTCAGATAACATCTATGAACAAGAATCTGTGTGTTAATGCGGCCGTTTATTTCGTTAGAATAAGCGGCTTTTTTGATGCCTAAAATCCGGTTTAGGTTGGAAACTGAAACGTCGGCTTTCAGAAAGGTGTGAATGATATGAAAAGAACAGATATCCGTAAAATTTTTACAGGCAGGAAAAAAGCTTTAGCAGGATGCCTTGCAGCTGTTATTGTACTGGCAGGTGGCTTTAATGTCTGGCAGTCGTCACAGGTTCCGGAATTTCCGGATTTTACAGATCCGGTAGTGGAGACTACCATCACAGAGGACGACACTCCACTTGCTTCAAAACCGAAGGTGACTACTAAAACGACTTCAAATACCAAGACAACCAGAAAAAAAGTTAAGCTGAAAAAAGCGGCGACAAAGACTTATACCAAGAAGCTTCCGACTACCAATAAGAAGAGTACGACCACAAAGAAAACAAACAGAAATACAACCGTAAAAACATTAAAGACAGTTAAGACTGCAACAACACAGAAATACACAAAGAAATCAAAAACAGCCGTTCAGACACGGAAAGTAACTACAACCATTCAGACGACCACAACAGTCATGGCGGCTTCAGCTACTGCCGGCAAAGCGAATGCAGCTTCCACAAAAAAAGTAGAAAGCATCAGCATGGACAGCAAATATTCAGTAAGCAATATTGCTTCCATTGCACCGAAGATGGACAGCAGGGTGCTCAAAGCCTACAAGAAGCTTGGATTTACTGTAACGATCGATCCGTCTGTTAACTACGGAGGCTGCTTTAACGCACATTCAAGAAGCATCATCCTTCGTTTTGAGAATGAGACAATCTACCATGAGCTGGGACATTTCCTTGCTTTTGTTGCGGGAAACGTAGACAGAACAAGTGATTTTGCCGCAGTTTATAACAGCGAAAAATCCAAATTTACAGGTATTAACAGAAGCTATGCAACGCAGAACAGTTCAGAATATTTTGCAGAATCAGTGCTTGAGTATGTAACAAGTCCGTCAACACTTAAGAGACAGAGACCAAAAACGTATGCAGCGATCGTGGCGGCTCTGAATAAAATTACTGATGAACGTATCCAGAGGGTCATGGATATATACGGACCGTTCTGGAGCTAAAAAAGAAGCATACAGGAACGTTGGATCTGTCCGGGAAGAGATCTCCCGGGCAGATTTTTTTCTTTTTTGTGAGAAAAGTATAAAAAAAATGTCGATAAATATTTCTTGCAATAGACTCTATAAGGTGTGTATAATGAAACATAAGCTGAAAACATGCTTTCATTCAAAAAAAGTGCAGCCATGTCAGGTTGTATCTGATTCCATAAACAACAAATATATAATTTATCAGATTTAAGAATAGAGGATTTAATATGAGAGAAAAGTATGAATCATTATCTCTGGCGGTGCTGAAGGATCTGGCAAAGGCGAGAGGGATGAAGGGAATTTCTACTCTGAGAAAACCGGCACTGATCGAGCGGATGCTGGAGGAGGACGCCAAAGAGTCCGACAGAGGAAATCCCGAAGAAGTACACAAAAGTACACCGGCAGAAAATACTGTAAAAGAAAAAAGCTATGATTCGGAAAAAACAGAATATCGTACCCGTCCGGCAGGGGAAGGACTTCAGGAGCAGCGGAAGGAATATCGTAGTGATAAGAATGAGCAGGAACACAGAAGCACAAATATCCGCAGAGAGTACAACCGTGAATATAACCGGGAAGTTACAAGGGAGAACGGGAATGTCCCGTCAGAATCCACCCAGCTGGACAGTGGTGAAAAGGCTAACGGGATCCTGGAGGTCCTTCCGGATGGATATGGCTTTATCCGATGTGAGAATTATATGCCGGGTGAGAACGACATTTATGTTTCTCCTTCCCAGATCCGCCGCTTTAATTTAAAGACAGGTGATATCATCCAGGGAAATATCCGTATCAAGACCCAGGGAGAGAAGTTCAGTGCCCTTCTCTACGTATCTTCCATTAACGGTTTCCATCCGAGTGAGGGACAGAGACGGTATAATTTTGAAGATATGACACCGATCTTTCCGAATGAGAGACTTGTCATGGAGCGTGCAGGCGGTACAACGGCTATGCGTATCGTGGATCTGATCAGTCCTATCGGAAAGGGCCAGCGAGGAATGATCGTATCTCCGCCAAAGGCAGGTAAGACAACCCTTCTGAAAGATGTTGCCAAGTCTATCCTCAGGAATAACAGAGATATGCATCTGATCATTCTTCTGATCGATGAGCGTCCTGAGGAGGTTACCGATATCAGAGAGGCGATCCAGGGACCGAATGTGGAAGTGATCTATTCTACATTTGATGAACTTCCGGAACATCATAAGAGAGTTTCCGAGATGGTTGTGGAGCGTGCGCGCCGTCTTGTAGAGCATAAACAGGATGTGATCATTCTTCTGGATTCGATCACACGACTTGCCAGAGCCTATAATCTGATCATCCCGCCAAGCGGAAGAACCTTATCCGGTGGTCTTGACCCGGCGGCTCTCCATATGCCCAAGAGATTTTTTGGAGCAGCCCGTAATATGCGCGAGGGCGGAAGCCTGACGATTCTGGCAACTGCACTTGTGGATACCGGAAGCAAGATGGACGATGTTATTTATGAGGAGTTCAAGGGAACCGGTAATATGGAGCTTGTCCTGGATCGTAAATTACAGGAGAAACGGGTATTCCCGGCCATTGATATCCAGAAATCCGGAACCAGAAGAGAGGATCTGCTTCTCAGCAAGGATGAACAGGAAGCGGTTTATATTATGCGAAAAGCTCTCAACGGAATGAAAGCGGATGAGGCAGTAGAACAGATCCTGAATACCTTTGCCAGAACCAGGAACAATGCAGAACTGGTACAGACTGTAAAGAAACAGAAATTTTTATAAAGTCCTTGCATTTTACGGAAAGCTATGTTATACTTAGCAAGCTGTTTAAAATGGAATTCGTCAATTGAATACGAATAATATTAAATATATAGAGAGGTGAAAATCATGAGAGAAGGAATCCATCCGAACTACTATCAGGCAACTGTAACCTGCAACTGCGGAAACACTTTCGTAACAGGTTCTACTAAAGAGGACATCCATGTTGAGATCTGTTCCAAATGCCATCCGTTCTACACAGGACAGCAGAAGGCTACACAGGCTCGTGGACGTATCGATAAGTTCAACAAGAAATACGGCCTGAATAAGTAATTATTGCGAATACAGGAAATGAGAAGGTTGAGGTTGGGAAATCTCAACCTTTCTTTAACTGAAAAATTTTAAATTTGCACAGGAGAGAATGAATGAGATCATCGAATATCGGCGGACAGGCGGTCATGGAAGGCATCATGATGCGCCACAAGGACAAATATTCTATCGCAGTGCGCCGCCCGGACCAGGAGATTGAGCTGAAGGTAGAGGATTATAAATGTATCTTCGGAAATCACGCATTTCTGAAGAAACCGATCATCCGTGGTGTGGTAAGCTTTGTGGATTCTCTTGTGGTAGGCACGAAATGCCTGATGTATTCTGCGGAGATCGCAGGAGACGAGGAAGATGAGGAAACAGCCAGGAAGAATGAGCAGCTTACAGAAGAAGAGCGTTCTGCAAAGAAAGCCAAAGAGGATAAGCAGTTCAAGTGGCTTCTTTACATTACGGTAGCTATCTCCATGGTGGTTTCTGTGGCTGCTTTTATGTTTCTTCCGTATGTACTGGCTAGTCTGATCCGAGGGGTAGGTGCTTCGGAATTTCTGGTCACCATAGTGGAAGCCTTTGTGAAGCTGGCACTGTTTATGGGATATATGTTCCTGATCTCCAGAATGAAGGATATCCAGAGGACATTTATGTATCACGGTGCGGAGCACAAATGTATCAACTGTGTGGAGCATGGTCTGCCTCTGACGGTAGAGAATGTGTTAAAGAGTTCCAGGTTTCATAAGCGCTGTGGAACAAGCTTTCTGTTTCTGGTCATGCTGGTAAGTATTGTGCTGCATTTTGTGTTTGTGGCGGTGCCGTTTTACTGGGTGAGACTGCTGGGAAGACTTCTCATGGTACCGGTAGTTGCGGGGATTTCCTTTGAGATCATCCAGTGGGCAGGAAGAACAGACAGTAAATTTGCGGACATTATGAGTAAACCAGGTCTTGCCATGCAGAAATTCACCACAAAGGAGCCTGCTGCAGATATGGCAGAGGTAGCCATCAAAGCAGTTGAGGCTGTTTTTGATTGGAGAGCCTATCTGAAAGAGGAATTTGATCTGGACATCCCGTATGAGACAGAGGAGACAGAAAATGCAGACTCTTGAGTCCCTTCTGAAAAAAGGTACAACAATACTGAAAGATAACGGATTGGAAGAAGCCGGGCTGGATGCCTGGCTCCTTCTGGAATTTAAGACCGGAAAGAATCGGGCATATTATTTTGCGCATGGAGATGAACCGGTGTCTGATGAGACCGCAGCAGAGTATCTTACGCTGATCGACAGGCGGGCAGGACATATTCCTGTACAGCAGCTGACTCATCAGGCTTTTTTTATGGGCTATGAGTTTTATGTAAACGAAAACGTGCTGATCCCGAGACAGGATACGGAGACTCTGGTGGAAGAGGCATTGAAACACCTTGGGGATGTGGAAAAACCGGAGATCCTGGATATGTGTACCGGCTCCGGCTGCATCCTGCTCAGCCTTCTTCTGGAACGGCAGGATGCCTGTGGGACCGGTGTGGATGTTTCACCGGAAGCACTGGAAGTGGCAAAAAAGAATGCAAGTATTCTAAAGGTGGAGAACCGGGCGGATTTTGTGGAAAGCGATCTGTTCTCAGCACCGTATTTTTGTGAAAAAGGTGGAAAAGATAGTGGGAAATATGATATCCTTATTTCAAATCCGCCTTATATCGCAACAGAAGAAATTGAAACACTGATGGAAGAAGTCCGCCTTCATGATCCGAGGAAGGCCCTTGACGGAATGGAAGACGGGCTCTATTTTTACAGAAAGATCACCGCAGAGGCCGGAAGGTACCTGAAACCGGGCGGATGGCTTCTGTATGAGATCGGCTGCACCCAGGGTGAGGCAGTCAGTACAATGATGAAAGCAGCCGGTTTTACCGGGGTTCAGATCGTAAAGGATCTGCCGGGCCTTGACCGTGTGGTGCTTGGACAGAAACAGGAGGAAATACATGTTTGATAAACTGGATGATCTGCTGGTACGTTTTGAAGAGCTTCTCAATGAGCTGGGAGAACCGGGAGTAACCGACGATCCAGCACATTTTCAGAAGCTGATGAAGGAGCAGAGCGACCTGCAGCCAATCGTTGACGCATATAAAGAATATAAGAAAAACAAGGAAACCATCGAGGACAGTCTTTCCATGCTGGAGAGCGAGAAGGACGAAGAGATGCGTGAAATGCTGAAGGAAGAGCTTTCCGATGCAAAAAAGAGAGTGGAGGAGCTGGAGCATGAGCTGAAGATCCTTCTTCTTCCGAAGGACCCTAACGACAGCAAGAACGTTATCGTTGAGATCCGTGGAGGTGCAGGCGGTGATGAGGCAGCACTTTTTGCAGCAGAGATTTATCGTATGTATGTGAAATACGCGGAGTCCCGCCGCTGGAAAACCGAGATGCTCAGCCTCAATGAGAACGGCATCGGCGGCTTTAAGGAGGTTACCTTCATGATCAAGGGTGAGGGTGCATATTCCAGACTGAAATACGAAAGCGGTGTTCACCGTGTACAGCGAGTACCGGAGACAGAGTCCGGCGGAAGGATCCATACCTCTACCTGTACGGTAGCGATCATGCCGGAGGCGGAAGAAATTGATTTCCATCTGGATCTCAATGAGTGTAAATTCGATGTGTTCCGTGCATCCGGAAACGGTGGTCAGTGTGTCAACACCACAGACTCCGCAGTACGTCTTACTCATATCCCTACAGGAATCGTGATTTCCTGCCAGGATGAGAAGTCTCAGCTTAAGAATAAGGATAAAGCACTCCGTGTGCTCCGTTCCCGTCTGTATGAGATGGAGCTTGCCAAGCAGCATGATGCTGAGGCAGAGGCGAGGAGAAGCCAGATCGGTACAGGTGACCGCTCCGAAAAGATCCGTACCTACAACTTCCCTCAGGGACGTGTAACAGACCACAGGATCAAGCTTACCCTTCATCGTCTTGAGAATATCCTTAACGGAGATCTGGATGAGATCATTGACAGTCTGATCGCAGCAGACCAGGCAGTAAAGCTGACAAAGCTGAATGAACAGGAGTAAGCGCTGATTACAGCTACAGAGTTCAAAAAATTATAATAAATCAGGAGGAAACGAAAATGAAAAAGACAGCACTGGTGATCATGGCAGCCGGTATCGGCAGCCGTTTTGGAAAAGGAATCAAGCAGCTTGCACCGGTAGGCCCGAAGGGCGAGATCATTATGGACTATTCCATCCATGATGCACTGGAGGCAGGATTCAACAAGGTCGTATTTATCATCCGCAAAGACCTTGAAGATGAATTCAAAAAAGTGATCGGAGACCGTATCTCCAACATTACAGAAGTTGCTTATGCATTCCAGGAGATCGACGATCTTCCGGGCAATTTTACAAAACCGGCGGACCGTACCAAGCCATGGGGAACCGGACACGCTGTACTGGCAGCAAAGAAAGTCCTTTCCGAGCCATTCGCTGTGATCAATGCAGATGACTACTACGGAAAAGAAGCCTACGTAAAGGTACATGACTACCTGGTACAGGATCATCCGCAGGATGGCCCGATGCACATCTGCATGGCAGGTTTCCGCCTTGGAAATACATTAAGTGACAACGGAAGCGTCACAAGAGGAGTGTGCCATATTGAGGATGGCAAGCTTGTGGGCGTTACAGAGACACATAACATCTTCAAGACAGCAGACGGCGCAGAGACAAGAAATGACGATGGTACAGCAGAAACACTGGATACAAAGAGCCTTGTTTCCATGAATATGTGGGGACTGACACCGGAATTTATGGAGATCCTTGAGAAAGGCTTCGTTGAGTTCCTTGGTGGAATCGAAGAGGGAGACATCAAAAAAGAGTATCTTCTTCCTGAGCTTATCGACCAGCTGATCCATTCCGGAAAAGCAGCGGTAGATGTTCTTGAGACAAAGGACGAGTGGTTCGGTGTTACCTATCAGGAGGATAAGGCATCTGTACAGGCTGCATTCAAAAAACTTACAGATGACGGCGTTTATCCGGAAGGACTGTATCAGTAATAAAGGAGAACATTATGGGTAAATATTTCGGAACAGATGGTTTTCGTGGTGAAGCAAATGTAAAACTTACAGCAGATCATGCATTTCGTGTGGGACGTTATCTCGGCTGGTATTACGGCAGAGATCACAAGGCGAAGATCGTGATCGGCAAGGATACAAGAAGAAGCAGTTACATGTTTGAGTATGCCCTTGCGGCAGGACTTACCGCATCCGGAGCAGATGCCTATCTGCTTCATGTAACCACAACTCCAAGTGTATCCTATGTGGTACGTACAGAAGATTTTGACTGCGGTATCATGATTTCCGCAAGCCATAATCCGTTTAATGATAATGGAATCAAGGTCCTTAATGAGAACGGACAGAAGATTTCCGCAGATATTGAAGCACGTATCGAGGCATATCTGGACGGCGAGATCGAGGAGCTTCCGCTGGCAACCGGAGAAGATATCGGCTGTACTGTGGATTTTGCATCCGGAAGAAACCGTTATATCGGACATCTGATCTCTATCCCATGCCATGATTTCAAAAATATCAAGGTTGGGCTGGATTGTTCCAACGGAAGCTCATCCGCCATTGCTAAGAGCGTTTTTGACGCACTTCGTGCAAAAACCTATGTGATCAACAATGAGCCAAACGGAACCAACATTAACCGTGGCTGCGGTTCCACACACATTGAAGTTCTGAGACAGTTCGTGGTAGATAAAGGCCTGGATATCGGTTTTGCATATGATGGTGACGCAGACCGCTGTATCGCCGTAGACCACCGCGGAAACATCATTGACGGTGATAAGATCATGTATGTGTGCGGCAAATATTTAAGAGAGAAAGGCCAGCTCAACGGAAATACAGTTGTAACAACCGTTATGTCCAATCTTGGTCTTTACAAGTCTCTGGAGCGTGAAGGCATCGACTATGAGCAGACTGCAGTTGGTGACAAATACGTTGCCGAGAACATGATGGAAAACAATTACAGTATCGGTGGTGAACAGTCCGGACATATCATCTTTAGCCGCTATTCCGCTACCGGTGACGGGATCCTGACTTCTCTTATGATCATGGAGGCATGTGTGGATCAGAAGGCCACACTCTGCGACCTTGCAAAGGAGATGAAGGTTTATCCGCAGCTTCTCCGGAATGTGCGTGTTTCCGACAAGAAAACAGCACTGGAGAACGAAAAGGTAAAAGCAGCCATTGAGGCAGCCGCAGAGGCACTTGGCGATGACGGACGTATCCTGGTACGTGAGAGTGGTACAGAGCCGCTGATCCGTGTTATGGTAGAAGCGGGAACGGATGATCTCTGCCATAAATATGTAGATAGTGTTGTTGATGTGATGGAAGCCGAAGGGCTTGTTGTAGAATAAGGAATTCCATGAAAAAAACAAAGACCGTATTGATTCTTGCAGCCGTTACAGGAGCCTTGCTTCTGGGCGGCTGTGGCAGTGAAAAAACAAAAATATATGAACAGGCCGGAAAGGATCTTTCCCAGGGAAGCTACAAGTATGCCCTGGAGGAGTACCAGAGCTCGATCCAGAACGGAGTGAAGTTGGCACAGTCCTATCGCGGGGCAGGTATCGCAAGCCTGCGTCTTGGCAAATATGAGGATGCGGTGAATAGCTTCACGGAAGCTCTGAACTGCGATAAAGTAAGCAAAAGCCTTCGTAAGGATATCCTGTCCTACCGGGCTACTGCAGAGCTGAAGTCTGGAAAATACGAGGATGCCATGGCAGACTGCCAGACACTTGGAGAAGATTTTTCCATGGATGCAGGCAGTTATTTTCTCACCGGAAAGGTTGCCCTTGCCATGGATTCCTACGAAGAAGCCGCATCTAACTTCAAACAGGCCTATGGAGAAGATTCCACCTATGATATGGCGATCGAGATCTATGAGGCATATCTGGACAAGGATATGGAAGCGGACGGAACCAGATATCTGGAAGCTGCTCTTTCTTCTGAGGCCAAGGATGCCCAGGACCACTGTGACAGAGGCCGTGTCTACTATTATATGGAAGACTACAGCAACGCAAAAAAAGAGCTTCTGGAAGCAAACAAGAAGGATAATACGGAAGCATTGCTTCTTCTGGGAATGGTATATCTGGCCCAGGATGACGTGGAAAATGCTCAGGCAATGTACAAGCAGTATATTTCCGCAGTGGGTGATTCCGCCAAGGGCTATAATGGTCTGGCACTGTGCGATATCCGAAGCGGAGATTATGATTCCGCTCTTGATAACATCACAAAAGGTCTTCCGACAGCTACCACAGACGAGATGCAGAGTCTTCTGTTCAATGAGATCGTAGCCTATGAAAAAAAGCTGGATTTTGCTACTGCACTGACCAAGGTCCAGGAATATATTGAGATGTTCCCTGAAGATTCCGCTGCAAAAAAAGAGCGGGCTTTCCTGAAAACCAGAACGTCTTCGGAGGGCTGATATGGAATATTTTGAGGAAATACAGGACAGGGTTATCCTGATCGGTGTCCAGGCAGATCGGGGGGATGACATGGAGGAATCCCTGGATGAGCTTGGAGAACTTGCGGCTACGGCAGGTGCGGCGGTTGCAGGAAGGATCATTCAGAATCGTGAGGCCGTACATCCGGGCACCTATATCGGAAAGGGCAAGATCGAAGAGGTAAAAGGTCTTCTCTATGCCCTGGATGCCAATGGTGTGATCTGTGACGATGAGCTTTCTCCTGCCCAGATGAATAATCTGGAGCGGGAGCTGGAGTGCAAGGTTATGGATCGTACCCTGCTGATCCTTGACATTTTTGCGAAGCGTGCCGTCACAAGTGAAGGCAAGATCCAGGTAGAGCTTGCACAGCTTCGTTACCGGTCTGCACGTCTTGTGGGACTACGTTCTTCTCTTTCGCGACTTGGAGGAGGAATCGGAACCAGAGGCCCTGGTGAGAAAAAGCTGGAGACAGACCGTCGTCTGATCCGGAACAGGATATCCGCACTGAAGCAGGAGCTTTCCCAGGTAGAAAAGCACAGAGAGCTGATCCGTTCCAGAAGAGCTGTGGGAAATCTGAAGACAGCAGCCATTGTTGGCTATACCAATGCAGGAAAGTCAACGCTTCTGAATACACTGACAGGCGCTTCAGTGCTTTCGGAGGATAAGCTGTTTGCCACACTGGATCCGACTACCCGTCTTCTGACACTGGATGACGGACAGCAGCTTCTTCTTACGGATACCGTAGGCTTTATCCGCAAGCTTCCCCACAATCTGGTGGAAGCCTTCAAGAGTACTCTGGAGGAAGCCAAATATGCGGATTATATCATTCATGTGGTAGATGCATCCAATCCTCAGGCGGAGATACAGATGCATATCGTATATGAAACCCTGAAAGAGCTTGGTGCTCTGGGAAAAAAGACGATCACACTTTTTAACAAGCAGGACCGTGTTTCCGGGGAGAGCTTTCGGGATCTCCGAGCAGACCATACGCTGAAGATTTCCGCACGGACAGGAGAGGGGCTTGAGGAATTTAAGCAGCTTCTTTCTGAGATACTGGCAGAAGGACAGATTTATATGGAACGGCTTTTTCCTTATTCGGAGGCCGGTCAGATCCAGCTGATCCGTGAGTATGGACAGCTTCTTTCGGAAGAGTATACCGAAGGAGGGATTGCTGTAAAAGCAAGAGTTCCGCGAGAAATCTATCCGAAAGTCACATAATGTTAAAATATCTACTCAGTACCATATATAGTACCGAGAACAAAACGGGCACTATATATGGTGCTTTTTATGTTGACGCAAAGAGGCGTGTCTGATACAATAAGCCTACAGCGCTTTGAACACAGATCGTGAAACGGAGTGTGTTCGTAAGCAGGCAAGTGAGGCGGAATGAAATATCCGCTTATAAATAAATGCATGAGGGAGGCATTTTCTTATGTTTCAGGTAGTAAAAAGAGACGGTGAATTAGACGAATTTAAAATGGGGAAGATCACTGCGGCAATTGATAAGGCATTTGATGCCAAAGGTAAGAATTACAGTTCGGATATGATCGATCTTCTGGGACTTCGTGTTACAGCGGATTTTCAGAATAAGATCGAGAACAACCGGATTTCTGTTGAGGATATCCAGGACAGTGTGGAGAACGTGCTGATCCAGGCCGGATATTCTGATGTTGCCAAGGCGTATATCCTTTATCGTAAGCAGCGTGAGAAGATCCGCAATATGAAATCCACCATCCTTGACTATAAAGAAATCGTAAACAGCTATGTAAAGGTTGAGGACTGGCGTGTAAAGGAGAACTCAACGGTTACTTATTCTGTAGGAGGTCTGATCTTAAGCAACTCCGGAGCAGTTACCGCAAACTACTGGCTGTCTGAGATCTACGACAACGAGATCGCAGATGCACACAGAAATGCAGATATCCATATCCATGATCTGTCCATGCTGACCGGTTACTGTGCAGGCTGGTCCCTGAAGCAGCTGATCCGAGAGGGACTTGGTGGTATTGAGGGTAAGATCACTTCTGCACCTGCAAAGCATTTAAGTGTACTCTGCAACCAGATGGTGAATTTCCTGGGTATCATGCAGAACGAGTGGGCGGGCGCACAGGCATTTTCATCCTTTGATACTTATCTGGCACCTTTTGTAAAGGCAGACAACCTTTCCTATCCGGAGGTTAAGAAATGCATTGAGTCCTTTGTATATGGCGTAAATACTCCAAGCCGCTGGGGCACTCAGGCACCATTTTCCAACATTACACTGGACTGGACCGTTCCGGACGACCTTGCAGAGCTTTCGGCTATCGTAGGCGGCAAGGACATGGATTTCAAATATAAGGACTGTAAGAAAGAAATGGATATGGTCAATAAGGCATTTATCGAGACCATGATCGAGGGAGATGCCAACGGACGTGGATTCCAGTATCCGATTCCGACCTACTCCATCACAAAGGAATTCGACTGGTCTGATACCGAGAACAACCGTCTTCTCTTTGAGATGACTTCCAAGTACGGTACTCCGTATTTTTCCAATTATATCAACAGTGATATGAAGCCAAGCGACATCCGCAGCATGTGCTGCCGCCTCCGTCTGGATCTCCGTGAGCTCCGCAAAAAGAGTGGTGGATTCTTTGGCTCCGGTGAGAGCACAGGCTCTGTAGGCGTTGTTACCATCAATATGCCGCGTATCGCATACCTTTCCAGAACGCCGAAGGAATTTTATCAGCGCCTGGACCACATGATGGATATCTCCGCAAGATCTCTTCATATCAAGAGAGATGTGATCAGTAGGCTTCTGGATGAGGGACTGTATCCGTACACGAAGAGATATCTTGGAAGCTTTGACAATCATTTTTCCACCATCGGTCTTGTGGGAATGAACGAAGCGGGCTTAAATGCCTGCTGGCTGAAAAAGGACATGACAGATCCGGAAACCCAGAAGTTTACAAAAGAGGTTCTGGAGCATATGAGAAGCCGTCTTTCAGACTATCAGGAGCAGTATCCGGGAGAGCTTTTCAACCTGGAGGCAACACCGGCAGAGTCCACTGCATACCGTCTTGCCAAACACGACAGAAGCCGTTATCCGGATATCAAAACAGCAGGAAAAGAGGGCGACACTCCGTATTACACAAACAGCTCTCATCTGCCGGTTGATTACACTGCGGATATTTTTGACGCACTGGATATTCAGGACGATCTGCAGACTCTGTATACTTCAGGAACCGTATTCCATGCATTCCTTGGGGAGAAGCTTCCGGACTGGAAGGCAGCGGCAGCGCTGGTACGTAAGATCGCAGAGAATTATCGCCTGCCCTATTACACCATCTCACCGACCTATTCCGTATGTCAGGAGCATGGCTACATCAGCGGCGAGCATTTCACCTGCCCGAAATGTGGAAAGAAGGCTGAGGTTTACAGCCGTATCACAGGATATTACCGTCCTGTACAGAACTGGAACGATGGTAAGGCCCAGGAGTATAAGAACCGTACCCTCTATGATATTACCCATTCCCAGCTGAAAAAGGTCCATACCAGTGTGATGACCATGAAGGGTGACGAGGTGGAGATCCAGCCTGTGGAATCTCATAAATATCTTTTTACGACCAGCACTTGTCCGAACTGTCGTATGGCAAAGAAAATGCTGGAAGGCGAAGAGCTGGAGATCATCGATGCTGAGCAGAATCCCGAGCTTGTCAAGCAGTATGGGATCCGTCAGGCCCCGACGCTTGTCATTACTGACGGGGCGAAGGTTAGGAAGTATGTGAATGCTTCTAATATACAGAAGTATGTAGACGAAGAGTTGGATTGAGTTTTTTGCCAAAATAACTGTAAGTAAAAAATGGATGGCTGGACGCATGTCTGTTGGATGTGTGTCTGGCCTTTTTTATATTGGGAATTTTATGTTATGATATTTTATGTTTGAGATTTGGGGCCTGGAAAAGATGGTTGACATTTCATGTCGAGATGGGTATACTTATACCTGAATTTAATGATTAAAAGCGTTACGCTTTAATGTATGAATGTATACGCAAAACGCTCCATCCCGGAAGGGCCCCGCTGGGGAAGGGATTCACTTCCACCAAATTTCATGCTAAAATAAAAAAAGAAAATAAAAAAGAATAACAGAAAAGAGGAAAATTATTATGGTAAAACAGAACATCGTCTTCGTAGAAAACACTCCAGGCAGTCTTCAGAAAGTTACAAAGATTCTTGCAGAGAATCAGATCGATATCTACGGTTTCGGCTGCTTTGACGCACCGGAGTTTGCAAACTTCCGTATGGTATGCGACAATCCGGAAAGAGCAGATGAGATCATGGCTGAGCATGGATACATGACTCGTATCACACAGGCTATCCTGGTAGACCTTCAGGATGAGATCGGTGGGTTAGACAAGCTTCTTAGTGTCATGGGCGACAGCAACGTAAACCTTCATTACATCTACACCTTCTTCCACAGAGGCCTGAAAGTTCCGGTAGCGATCATGCACTGTGAGGATCTTCTGGTTGCAGAGAGTGTTCTCCGTAACAATGGATTCCAGGTTCTGAACCGCCTGGTAGATCCGGATGGAGAAGCAGAGGCGTAATCAATCGCATAAAAGGGACAAACAGGAATGAAGTATCGTATTTTTATTGTAGAAGATGACGAAACAATCGCGAATCTTCTGAAAAAGCATCTCAGTTCCTGGGGATATGACGTTTTTCTGGCTGAGGATTTTTCCAATATACTGCAGGAATTTGCGGGGAAAGATCCTCAGCTTGTTCTTCTGGATCTGAAACTTCCATTTTATAATGGCTTTCACTGGTGTGAGGAAATCCGAAAGGTTTCCCAGGTGCCGGTGATCTTCATCTCCTCCGCAGCGGATAACATGAACATGGTCATGGCCATGAGCCGTGGAGCCGATGACTTTATTGCCAAGCCTTTTGATATGGACGTACTGGTGGCCAAGATCCAGGCAATCCTCCGCAGAACCTATTCCTTCGGAAACCCGGGAAATGTCCTGGAACATAAAGGCGCGGTTCTCAATCTTTCCAGAGCGACACTGACCTGGAACGGGGAGGAGACGGAACTGACCAGAAATGAACTGCGTATCCTGGAACTGCTTTTTTCCCAGGCAGGGAAACCGGTATCCAGAGATGCCATTATGACAAAACTGTGGGAAAGTGACAGCTTTGTGGATGACAACACCCTGACCGTAAACATTACACGCCTTCGCAAAAAACTGGAGGCGGCAGGCCTTGTGGATTTTATCATCACGCGAAAAGGTCTTGGATATATGGTGTGAGGTTTTTATGGAATCATTTCGAGCATATTTAAAACAGACAAAAATTTTTTTCATCGCCTGTGTTTTTATGGCGGCTGTGTCGACAGCAGTGATCTGCCTGTACCAGCTTCCCCTGGAGGCGGCGGTCTATCTGGCAGTTCTGTGGCTGGGAGCAGGAGCTGCCGTTTTTTTATACGGTTATGCCTGTTACAGACAGAAGGTGCAGAACTTAATCCTGGTGGAAAAAGCTCCGGAGATTAATCTGGACCGGCTGGGCGAGACCACCGATGAGGTGGAGCTTCTTTACAGGGATATCATCCGGAAACTGGACGGCATGCGGATGGGTGCGGAGACAGAACGGCAGCGTTCTCTGGAAGAAATGACCGATTACTACACTATGTGGGCACATCAGATCAAGACGCCGATCTTTGCTCTACGCCTGCTGCTTCGGGAGGAGCCGGAGGAGAACCGGGAGTCCGGGGCACAGCTTTTTCGCATTGAACAGTATGTGGAGATGGTGTTGGGCTACCTTCGCACGGAGGACATGTCCGCCGATCTGAAGCTGACCCGATGCTCGCTGGATCGGATCATCCGGGAGCAGATCCATAAATACGCAGGGATCTTTGTGTCAAAAAAGCTTTCGTTATCATATGAGGGGACAGATGCGATCGTTCTTACCGATGAAAAATGGCTTGGTTTTGTCATTGGACAGATTCTTTCCAATGCGTTGAAATATACAAGAACGGGCGGCATTGAAATCTGGCTGGAGGATGAGCGTGGAAACAGGGTATCTGAGAATCCAAATTTGAAGCAGAATACGGCTCCGGGGATTTGTAATACGGCCCCGGCAACTCTGGTCATCGCAGACTCCGGCATCGGAATCCAGCCGGAGGATCTTCCGCGCATCTTCGAAAAAGGCTACACAGGCGTCAATGGACGGGAGGACAACCGTGCTACCGGGATCGGTCTGTATTTAAGCCGGAAGATCCTGAGAAAACTGGGTCACGAGATCACTGTGGATTCCCAGGTGGATAAAGGCACGGAAGTTCGGATGAGCCTGTGGAAAAAAGATCTGGAGATGTATTAACCTTACACAAATGTAAGCTTCCTCCGTAAAATGTAAGCCACTTCGATGGCAGCCGCCGGAGAATTTTCTTATACTGAAACCATAACATAGCGTTTCGGGTAATTCTTACATCAGGTTCGATCGCTTTAGAACATGATGCACGACTCCCTGGATCGCTGTAAATACAGATAAGAAAGGAATTAGCGTATGGCATTACTGGAAGTAACAAATGTAAAAAAGATATACAGCACCCGCTTCGGCGGAAATAAAGTGCAGGCACTTTTCAATGTGACATTTTCGGTGGAAGAAGGAGAATATGTGGCGATCATGGGAGAGTCCGGTTCCGGAAAAACAACACTTCTGAATATTCTGGCAGCCCTGGACCGCCCCACATCCGGCGAAGTGCTTCTGGAAGGAAAAAGCATTACTCACCTGACAGAAAAAGAAATTTCCGCATTCCGTCGGAAGAACTTAGGCTTCGTGTTCCAGGATTTCAATCTTCTGGACACCTTCAGCCTCCGGGACAATATTTATCTTCCTCTCGTGCTGGCAGGGGAAGATTATCAGGAGATGGAGCAGAAGATCCGTCCCATTGCAAAAGCCCTTCACATCAACCAGCTTCTGGAAAAATTCCCCTACGAGGTTTCCGGCGGACAGAAGCAGAGAGCAGCAGTTGCAAGGGCACTGATCACAGATCCGAAGCTGATCCTTGCGGACGAACCGACCGGAGCCCTGGATTCCCGTGCAGCCTCCGATCTTCTTTCCATGTTCAATGAGGTAAATCGGGAAGGCCAGACCATTCTCATGGTAACTCACAGCGCGCAGGCCGCCAGCCACGCATCCAGAGTACTTTTTATCAAGGATGGCGAAGTGTTCCACCAGATCTACCGTGGCACAAAAACAAGACAGGAAATGTACCAGATGATTGCAGATACCCTGACGATCCTTACGACAGGCGGTGAGACCTATGCGTAAAGGAATGTTTGGAAAACTGGCAGTGCAGAACATCCGGAATAACCGGAGCACCTATGTTCCCTATATGCTTACCTGCATTTTCTGCATTGCCATGATGTATATGATGGAATTTCTGCGGGACTGTCCCACATTGGAGAAAGCAGTGCCCCAGGCAGCAGAAGTGAGGATGATCGTAGGAACCGGTGAAGTGGTTGTTGGAATTTTCTGCGTTATCTTTCTGATCTACAGCAACAGTTTTCTCATGAAACACAGACAGAAAGAAATCGGGCTTTACAACATTCTGGGACTGGAAAAAGGCCATATCGGAAAAGTGATGTTTCTGGAAACAAGCATGACTTCGCTGCTTTCTCTGACGGCAGGGATCGGGATTGGCATCCTTGGAAGCAAGCTCTCCCTGCTTTTGCTTTTCCGTTTTCTTCATGTTCCGGCAGTGCTGGGATTTTATGTTTCCATTACAGGAATCCTGTTTTGCATCGCAGGATTTGGAGGGATTTTTCTTGTTATTCTGGCACTGAATCTTACCAGAGTAAGGATGAATAACCCCATAGAACTTCTGAGAGGCGGAAACACAGGAGAGAAGGAGCCCCGGGCAAAATGGCTCATGGCACTTCTGGGGATGATTTCTCTTGGAGTGGGATATTATCTGGCAGTAACCACGGAATCCCCAATCCAGGCAATTTTCATTTTTCTTCTGGCAGTGATTCTGGTTATGGCAGGAACGTATCTTCTTTTTACCGCAGGAAGCATTGTAATCCTGAAACTTTTGCGAAAGAACAAAAAGTTCTACTATAAAACCGGCAACTTTATCAGTGTCTCCGGCATGATCTATCGTATGAAACAAAATGCGGCAGGCCTGGCCAGCATCTGTATTTTAAGTACAGGAGTGCTCCTGCTTCTTTCTATGACTGTGTCGCTGTATTTTGGAATGGGTGACATCATGGTGAACCGGTATCCTTTTGATACGGATGCCAGGATTTCGGGCATCAGCCAGGAACAGAGTGAACAGATTCAGAAAGTTTTTGCACAGGCAATCAAAAATGATCAGGTGCCGGCAGAAAAAACAGTGGACGAAACTTATCTCGAGATCGGCTGCAGGCAGGAAAAAAACGGTATTATGATCGGACAGGCTTACAGTTACTCAGAAGATGGAAAATCCGTAGATCTGTATACGATCCGTCAGTCTGAGTATGAGAAACTTACCGGTGAAAAAACAGATCTTCACGACGGCGAGATCTTTGCCTGGTATCCGTCTGAAAAGGAAAAAGACATATTAAAAATTGATGACCGGGATTTTGCAGTAAAAAAATGGCTGGAAAAAGCACCTTTAAGTGCCATGAACAATCTGGTATCCAATATGGCGGCAATTGTTGTGACGGATTCCGATTTCGAGTATATTGACGGGCTTCGGACAAAGATGTATGAAGGTCTTGATGCCTACGAGGCTGGAAAAGATCTCACAGTTCATTTGGGTGTAGATATCCGTGGCAGCGGGGAGGAAAAGATCCGGTATGGCCAGGCTGTTTATCAGGCACTGAAAGATTACTGCAGAAGCGGTGGCTTTTCAGAGAATACCATCGTGATCGGTGGTGTCCGCCAGAGTGAGTACGAAACGTATTATGTAGATAATGGAACGATCCTGTTTATTGGAATCTTTTTGGGAGCACTGTTCCTTATGGGAACGGCGATGATCATTTACTACAAACAGATCTCAGAGGGCTACGAAGATCAGGGAAGGTTCCAGATCATGCAGAAAGTAGGTATGAGCCGCAGAGAGGTGAAAGGAGCTATCCGCAGACAGATCCTTCTGGTATTTTTTATCCCGCTTGTGATGGCAATGGTGCATATTTCCATGGCATTTCCGCTGATCCGCCGGCTCCTGCTGCTGTTCGGAATGGCCAATACAAAATTGTACGTGGGCTGCACTGCGGGAACGGTTCTGGCCTTTGCGCTGGTCTATGGACTGATCTACTCCATGACAGCCAGATCTTACTATAAAATAGTGGAAAAAGCATAAAATCGGTGAAAAAGCACAGCTGTGTTTGCTGTGAAGTATTGAAGTTTTGATATGGCAATGCTACAATAAAGGGGCGTGTCAGGAAGCAGAAAAGTTTCCGGACACGCTCTTATTTACATGTACAACGAACTATAGCGATGCACTAATTTATTGGATCGCTGTAAGACGAGACGCTGGTGATCGCTGCACAGATCGGAGAAGCCTGCAAAGGTGCTTTTCATAGTTGCGTTTTATAACGGAATGTACATACAATGGAGGAAATCGATGAAAAGAGAAAGTTTCAGAAAAGGTATGAAGGATGGAGTTCCCATCGCTCTTGGATATTTTGCGGTATCCTTTACCTTTGGCATGATGGCTGTTGCCGGCGGCTTGCGTATCTGGCAGGCAGTTCTGATCTCCCTGACCAACCTGACATCGGCCGGTCAGTTTGCGGGACTGGACATTATTTTTGCGGGAGGCTCCATGTGGGAGATGGCAATGACTCAGCTGATCATCAACCTGAGATACTGCCTGATGTCATTTTCCCTGTCCCAGAAATTCCGGCGTGAGGAGTCCGGTATCCTGAAATACATCGCTGCTTTTGGTATCACCGATGAAATTTTCGGGATCAGTGCGGCCCAGGAGGGAAAGGTCAGCGTATTTTATAATTACGGAGCCATGTGCGTGGCAATTCCCGGATGGACTCTTGGAACTCTGGCAGGAGGAATCTCCGGAAGCCTTTTGCCGGATTTTATGCTTAGTGCGTTGAGCGTTGCCATTTACGGAATGTTCCTGGCCATCATCATCCCGCCGTCCAAAAAGAGCAGACCGGTTCTTGGGGTTGTTGTGGCATCCATGGCAGTCAGCACTGTTTTTGCGGTGACACCGGTGTTAAAACAGGTATCATCCGGATTTATGATCATTATCACAACACTTCTGGTAGCAGGCCTGGCGGCTTATTTCTGCCCGCTGGAAGAGAAAGGGGAAGCCGTTCATGAGTCATAATGTATATCTCTATATCCTGGTGATGGCAATTGTCACCTATCTCATCCGTATGCTGCCCCTTGCTCTTGCAAAAAACGAGATCAGAAGCCCGTTTATCAAGTCCTTTCTGTATTATGTGCCATATGCCTGTCTGGCAGCCATGACCTTCCCGGCCATCCTGAAGGCCACAGACAGCATCATCTCCGGTGCAGCAGGTTTCCTGGTAGCACTTATTGCTGCATATAAGGAAAAAAGCCTGATCACAGTAGCCCTGCTGGCATGTGCGGCGGTGTTTATCGTGGAGAGGGTTCTGGTATTTATTTGAAGAGGGGATATGTGGAAATATAATACGCAGGAGGGAGTTTCGAAAAGCTCCCTCCATTTTCATTTATTCACCTAAAAATCCAAGATCGATCTCTCCGTCAAACACCGTAGTTGCAGGTCCTGTCATATATACAAGGTTTTCATCTCTTTCCCAGGAGATGTTTAAGTCTCCGCCAAGAAGCTGTACAGTAACCGGCTTACTGCCATCAACCTTGTCATTGAGGATGGAAGCTACCGTAACTGCGCAGGCACCTGTGCCGCAGGCAAGGGTTTCTCCGGAGCCACGCTCCCATACACGCATCTTTACGGTGTGGCGGTCGATCACCTGAACAAACTCAGTGTTGACTCTGTCCGGGAAGCATACGTGATTTTCAAAGGACGGGCCGATCTTTTCCAGGTCAAGGCTGTCCACATCGTCTACGTAGATGATGGCATGAGGATTACCCATGGAAACTGCGGTCATGTGATATTCTTTTCCGTCGACGGTGATGGGAGCGTCGATCACCTGCTCGGTTTCGGAAACCACCGGGATCTCTTTTGCAGTGAGGATCGGGGAGCCCATGTTGACTTTTACCATGGAGGCCTTGCCGTCGCGGATAGTAAGATCCACATATTTGATACCGCTTCTTGTGGCGATGCTTAAAGAAGTTTTGTCCACAATGCCGTGGTCATAGACATATTTGGCAACGCAGCGGATACCGTTTCCGCACATGGCACCCTGAGAGCCGTCCAGATTGTACATATCCATCTCGCAGTCTGCAATCTTCGACGGGCGGATCAGGATCAGCCCATCGGAACCAATGCCAAAATGACGGTCGCTGACAAATTTTGCCACTGCGGCCGGATCCTTAACAGTTTCCTCGAAACAGTTTACATATACATAATCGTTTCCAATGCCGTGCATTTTCGTGAATTTCATAATAGTAGCCTCCTCTTGTTTCTGAATATTATACTTGTTTTTTCTGTTGGAGCACAAGACCCACATGAAAAAAACACGCAGGTTTTTTCCATTTGTTGCCTTTAATAGTATAGTATATTGGACAATTGTTATCGAAAAGTGAATTTTCCCTGTGGAATTCCCATAAATTACAGGTGGATTTTCGGATTTATGGGTTTTATATGCTTGCATTTTGTCAGAAACATGGTATCATAAAACAAAGTAATATGCATGGAGATGTATAATTATGCTGTACATTACGGATTGTGCTGTTACTGTTCACTGGTAATATTCCGCGAGGTGTTTTTTGTGACCACAGGTCACAGAAAACCCGAGAATCTCGGCGCGAAATCATGCAAAAGCATGATTTCTGTGCATCGCGGAGCGTGTTGCTGGTCACGAAGTGAACAGTAACATTGGACTGACAGAAGCAGAGAGACAGTTAACGTAAAGTACATAGAATTCAGGAGGAAGAAAAAATGAAGAGAAAATTTATGGCACTTGCACTTGCAGCAGCTATGACAGTTTCTATGACATCCGCTGTTTTTGCAGCAGATGAGATCAAGAGCGCAGATGATCTGGAGGGTAAGAAGATCGGTGTTCAGCTTGGAACAACCGGTGATGCAGACGCTACAGAGGTTAAAGACGCAACAGTAGAGAGATACAACAAAGGTAATGACGCTGTTATGGCTCTGAAACAGGGTAAGATTGACTGCGTAGTGATCGACAGCGAGCCTGCCAAGAAATTTGTTGAGAAAAACGATGATCTTGAGATCGTTGAGGATATTTTTGATAAAGAGGAGTATGCAATCTGTCTTTCCAAAGATAATGCAGACCTTACCAAAGAGTTCAACGAAGCGCTGAAGGAGCTGAAGGATGACGGAACTCTGGATTCCATCAGAGATAACTACATCGGTGATGATGCAGGTAAGACACCGTATGAGACTCCTAAGGATGCAGATCACTCCAAGGGAACTCTTACCATGGCAACAAACGCAACCTTCCAGCCATACGAATACTATGACGGAGATAAGATCGTAGGTATTGATGTTGATATCGCTCAGGCTGTCTGCGACAAGCTTGGATATGAGCTGAAGGTCGAGGATATGGAGTTTGATGCGATCGTAAATTCTGTTAAATCCGGAAAAGCTGATTTCGGTGCTGCAGGAATGACAGTAACAGAGGATCGTAAAAAGAGCGTTGATTTCACTGATCCGTACACAACTGCAGAGCAGGTTGTTATTGTAAAGAAATAATTTTGCACAGAGAAATCAGAGGATTCTGAACGGATAAGCTGAGAAACAGATATTCGTTGCAGGGTTCAGTAGCGAATGATCAGGTTCCGGATATCCGGGTATGTTTTCCGGATTTCGGAACCTGTAGTTTTGGAAAGGGTGGAAATTTTGAGTCTTATTGAACAGTTTCAGTTTAACTTTCTGGACGACAATCGCTGGCAGTTCATTTTGTCCGGTCTGAAAAATACCATCATCATTACTTTTTTTGCTGTACTTCTTGGTATTTTTCTGGGATTTGTCATTGCTATTGTCCGTTCTACACATGATAAGACAGGTAAGCTTAAGATCCTTAATGTGATCTGTCGTGTTTATCTGACTGTGATCCGCGGTACACCAACGATGGTACAGCTGCTGATCGTATTTTATGTTATTTTTGCAACCATAGATCCGGGTAAGATAGTTGTTGCCATTATCGCCTTTGGTATGAACTCTGCTGCATACGTGGCTGAGATCGTCCGTTCCGGTATCATGTCTATTGATCAGGGACAGTTTGAGGCAGGACGGAGCTTGGGTCTTAACTATACACAGACTATGATCAAGATCATTCTTCCGCAGGCGGTCAAGAACATCCTGCCGGCCCTTGGAAACGAGCTGATTGTACTTTTGAAGGAGACATCCATCAGTGGTTATATCGGACTTATGGATCTGACCCGTGGCGGAGACATTATCCGAAGCCAGACCTACAGTGCACTGTTCCCGCTGCTGGTAGTAGCTGCGATCTATCTTGTGATCGTTTGTTTTCTTACCTATCTGGTAGGAAGACTTGAAAGGAGGCTGAGAACCAATGAGCGTAAGTAATGAAGTGCTTCTGGATGTACAGGGACTTGAAAAGGCCTATGGCGGCAATCAGGTTCTCAACGGGATCACCACACAGATCCGCAGAGGTGAAGTAGTAGCCATTATCGGACCATCCGGCTGTGGTAAATCTACATTCCTCCGTTCCCTGAATCTCCTTGAGGAGCCGACCGGGGGAAAAATCCTCTTTGAGGGAACCGACATCACAGATTCCAAGGTGGATATCAACCGTCATCGTCAGAAGATCGGAATGGTATTCCAGCAGTTTAATCTTTTTCCACATAAGACAGTAAAAGAGAACATTATGCTCGCACCTGTGACTCTGAATCTTATGAGTAAGGAAGAGGCTGAAAAAACGGCACTGGAGCTTCTGGAGCGAGTAGGTCTTCCGGATAAGGCAGATTCCTATCCGGACATGCTTTCCGGCGGTCAGAAGCAGCGTATCGCCATTGCAAGATCTCTTGCTATGAACCCGGACGTGATGCTGTTTGATGAGCCTACATCTGCTCTTGATCCGGAGATGGTAGGAGAGGTCTTGGAACTGATGCAGGAGCTTGCAAGATCCGGCATGACCATGGTTGTGGTAACTCATGAGATGGGCTTTGCCCGCGAGGTGGCAACCAGAGTCCTCTTCATTGATGAAGGAAAGATCCAGGAAGAAAATTCTCCTAAGGAATTCTTTGCAAATCCAAAGAATAAGAGACTTCGAGAGTTTCTTTCAAAGACATTATAATGACATTATAAATATAAGAATATTAAAAACGGATGCTTGATCCTCCTGTGGAAATGCTGCAGGAGATAAAGCATCCGTTTTTTGTAGTGCTAGTTGCAAAAAAATCTTTTTTCTTTCCGCTGCTCAGTGGATTTCTTCACCGGCAGTTTTTTGTGCGGCTTTTATTTCGTTGTAACAGTATTTGATGATAGATTTTCTGGTTATGATCCCGATGAAGGAGCCCTGGTCATCTACCACCGGTACGAAGTTCTGATTAATGGCGCGATCCAGGAGATCTTCCATATTGGAATCTGCATGGACCGGTTTGTAGGTGGCACGGCGTGGGATCGCCATGATCGGGATTCCCTCTGTTTCCTTGATGTCGTGGATATCTGCACGGCGCATGCCCCAGAGGAGATCTCCCTCTGAGATGGTGCCGAGATATTTGCCGTCCATGGTGAGGATAGGAATGCAGGAGTACTTGCGGTGCTCCATTTTTTCGAGGGTCTGGCGAAGAGTTTCATCCTCAAAGATGTAGGCTACTTCGCTTTTGGGAATCAGAAAAAACAGAATGTTCACGTTATTACCTCATTTCCGCGAAAATTATAAATAAATCTGTAGGCTGTTTTAGAGAAGCTGAAGTCCGTGTGTCTCTGCAGCATCTGTGATCTCCTTCGGCCAGAGAGAGACATGTACTTCTCCGATGTGTGCTTTACGAAGGAAGAACATACAGATCCTAGACTGTCCGATACCACCACCGATGGTGTACGGAAGCTCTTTGTTCAGGATGGCCTTCTGGAATGGAAGCTCTCTTCGGTCATCACAGCCTGCTTCGGTAAGCTGGCGGTCAAGTGCGTCCTCGTCAACACGGATTCCCATTGAGGAAAGCTCAAGGGCAATGTCAAGTACCGGATAGTATACGAGGATATCACCGTTCAGTTCCCAGTCATCATAGTCCGGGGCACGTCCGTCGTGGCGCTCGCCGTTGGTGAGGGTTTTGCCGACTTTCATAAGGAAGACAGCGCCCTTTTCACGGGTGATCCGATATTCACGTTCCTTCGGTGTACAGTCCGGATACATGTCAAGAAGCTCCTGAGTTGTGATAAAGAAGATATCCTTCGGAAGGATCTCCTCGATGTAGTCATACTGTACAGCCATGTATTTCTCAGTTTTACGAAGGACACTGTAAATGGTGCGTACGGTTTCCTTGAGAGTCTCCATGGAACGTTCTTCTTTGGAGATGATCTTTTCCCAGTCCCACTGGTCTACGTAAACAGAGTGGATATTGTCCAGATCTTCATCCCGGCGGATGGCTACCATATCTGTGTAAAGACCTTCTCCGTGAGAAAATCCGTATTTTTTCAGTGCGTAGCGTTTCCATTTGGCAAGGGAGTGTACGATTTCGGCGTTGCTTCCTTCGATAGCCTTGATATCAAAGCTTACCGGGCGCTCTACACCATTAAGGTTGTCATTAAGGCCGGATTCCGGTGCTACAAATGTTGGAGCGGATACTCGAAGAAGGTTCAGCTTCTGTGAGAGTGTCTGCTGGAAGAAATCTTTTACTGTTTTGATCGCAATCTGTGTGTCATGGAGGTTCAGGTCTGCATGATAGGTTGCGGGGATTGTGATTGTATTCATTATCGGCTCCTCCTGATGATTTTTAGGCTTATTGCTCTGTGGGGTATTATAGCAGAAAATGGGTGGAGTGGCAATATAATGAGAGGGGAAGTCTTTTGGGGTATCGTAGAAAAATGCTGGGTATTAAATGCCTGGTGTGATATACTGAAAAAAGAATGCTTATGTTTACGACGGAAATATAAATATCCGTTTTGACGGATAGAATGGAGGGAGCTTATGGCAGGTCAAAGGTGTCAGGTTTGTGGGGGTAAGGTTGTAAATGGCAGGTGTTCATTATGTGGGATGCCTTACAGAAATGATGAGGTGTTATATCATTTGAATGAGCCCCGGGAGATACATTATAAACATGCTTCCGCCAAAGTGCGGGATATGATGCGGCAGTATGGACAGGATGCTGATCAAACAACACAACATAACGGAAACGTAAACCGGAATACGAACGTAAACCGGAATACGAACGCAAACCGGAATACAAATATAAATCGGAATACGAATGCAAGCCGCAATACCGATTTGAATCGGAATCTAACCAGAAGCCGGAATACAGGTGCAGCAGCCGGACGTAAGACTGCTGCGGCAGTTAATACCAGGAATAAAACAACGGTGGGCAGAAATCGTGCAGAAGTTTTAGATCAGGGAAAAAAACAGCAAAAAAAAGATCAGAAAAGCAGCGGGGCAGGCTGGATCATATGGTTTATAGTGACACTGGCCATTCTGCTTCCGAAATTATGGGATTTTCTTGCAGACTGGATCGGAACAAATTTGTGAGAATATTTCTGCAGTGAGATCAGGCAGTGCTAAGTGTCTGTATTTTCGTGTATACAGAAATATCCCTTTTCTTTTCTCCTCAGCTGTGTTATACTCATGCCTA
The DNA here is from genome assembly GCF_020553125.1 of Blautia sp. MSK20_18. Lineage (NCBI taxonomy): Bacteria > Bacillati > Bacillota > Clostridia > Lachnospirales > Lachnospiraceae > Blautia > Blautia sp. MSK20_18. The sequence continues at coordinate 62,433 of NZ_JAJCGR010000008.1, read as the reverse complement.
GCACAACATATAGATGAAAAACAATATATAGAAGATATAGGTACTATATATAGTATTTTGCATAGCGACTTATATATAGCACAGGGAGGGATGAGCAATGTTATATGTAATCAAGAAAGACGGGACAAGAGAGGAGTTTAATCCGCAGAAGATCGTGGCTGCCGTGAACAAATCCGCAGAGCGTATTCTTTATACTTTTTCAGACGAGGAGAAGGATTTTATCTGCCGTTTTGCCCAGGAGCATGCGGATTCCCTTGGAAAGAATGAGATTGAGATCCAGGAGATGCACAATATCGTGGAGGGGGCTCTGGAGCGTGTGAATCCGGCAGTTGCCAAGAGCTACCGTGATTATCGGAATTACAAGCTGGATTTTATCCATATGATGGATGATGTCTATACCAAGAGTCAGGCGATCCGTTATATCGGTGATAAAAGTAATGCCAATACAGACAGCGCCCTTGTTGCCACGAAACGAAGCCTGATCTTTAATGAGCTGAACAAGGAACTCTATCGGAAGTTTTTTATGAACCGTAATGAGCTTCAGGCATGTAAGGACGGCTACATTTATATTCATGACCAGTCTGCACGTCTGGATACCATGAATTGCTGTCTGTTCGATGTGGCAGCTGTTTTAAGTGGCGGTTTTGAGATGGGCAATGTCTGGTATAACGAGCCGAAGACTCTGGATACAGCCTTTGATGTTATGGGGGATATCATTCTCAGTACAGCAGCACAGCAGTATGGTGGCTTTACAGTGCCGGAGGTTGATAAGATCCTGGCACCGTATGCAAAGAAGAGCTATGATAAATATATTTCCGAATTTATGAAATACTCGGATGAGAGCTGGAGTGGCCGTGAGGAGAGAGCTATTGAGTATGCTCTTGATAAGGTCCGCAGGGATTATGACCAGGGCTGGCAGGGAATTGAGTACAAGCTGAATACCGTCGGTTCTTCCAGAGGTGATTATCCGTTTGTTACGGTGACACTTGGTCTCGGAACCGAGCAGTTTGAGAAGATGTGTACGATTTCCCTTCTTGAGGTCCATCAGGGAGGACAGGGTAAGGCCGGACACAAGAAACCGGTACTTTTCCCGAAGATCGTATTCCTTTATGACAAAGAGATCCATGGTCCCGGAAAGTGCTGTGAGGATATTTTTGAGGCCGGTGTGGAGTGTTCCTCCAAAACCATGTATCCGGACTGGCTGTCTATGTCCGGCGCAGGCTATATTTCCAGTATGTACAGGAAATACAAGAAGGTCATCAGCCCGATGGGATGCCGTGCTTTCTTAAGTCCGTGGTATGAGCGTGGCGGTATGGAGCCGGCGGATGAGAATGATACGCCTGTTTTTGTGGGACGTTTTAACATTGGTGCGGTAAGCCTTCATCTTCCGATGATCCTTGCAAAAGCCAGAGCGGAGAGCAGAGATTTTTATGAGGTTCTGGATTTCTATCTGGAAATGATCCGTAACCTGCATATTCGCACTTACGAATATCTGGGACAGATGCGTGCATCCACCAACCCGCTTGCATATTGTGAAGGCGGTTTCTACGGCGGACATCTGAAACCGAATGAAAAGATTGGCAAGATCCTGAAGCCTATGACAGCTTCCTTCGGTATCACAGCGTTAAATGAGCTTCAGGAACTTTACAATGGCAAATCCATTGCCGAGGATGGGGCGTTTGCTCTGGAGGTCTTGAAATATATCAATGACAAGGTAAATCAGTACAAGAAGGAAGATGGTTATCTTTATGCGATCTACGGAACACCGGCAGAGAGTCTTTGTGGCCTGCAGGTAGAGCAGTTCCGTAAGATGTATGGAATCATTGAGGGCGTTTCTGACAGACCATATGTGAGCAACAGCTTCCACTGCCATGTAACAGAGGATGTGACTCCGATCGAGAAACAGGATCTGGAGGGACGTTTCTGGGAGCTCTGCAATGGCGGTAAGATTCAGTATGTACGTTATCCGATCGGCTACAATAAGGAAGCTATCCGTACACTGATCCGCAGAGCCATGGATCTGGGATATTATGAGGGAGTGAACCTTTCTCTTGCATACTGTGACGATTGTGGTCATGAGGAACTGGAGATGGATGTATGCCCTGTCTGCGGTTCCAGAAATCTGACCAAGATCGACCGTATGAACGGATATCTTTCCTACAGCCGTGTCCATGGAGATACCCGCCTGAATGAGGCGAAGATGGCTGAGATCGCTGAGCGAAAATCTATGTAAATGCTAGCTGTCCGATCAACTGTGGAACAGTGATCGGACAGCCAGACAATATAAAAATATCCCGCAGAGCTGCCGGTAAGACCAGCAGCCGTCTGCGGGATATTTTTATGTAAAGTGAAGTTTTATAGTTCACTTTGTATTCTGAGTCCGTAAAATGATCATTTAATGATAGTTCCGGTCTTCTCACGGTAGCCGTCTTTTGCATGGGCCATGTCTGTGATGATGGTACGGCGTCCGGTTCCCTTCTCCACGAAGGAAACACCTGCTTCGATCTTAGGAAGCATGGAGCCTGCCGCAAACTGTTTGCCGGCAATATATTTCTTGGCATCTTCTGTGGAAATAGTATCCAGATAAGATTCGTGATCCGTATTATGGTCAAGGCTTACTTTCTCGACGCTTGTAAGGATCATCAGAGTGTCAGCGTTCAGTTCTTCTGCAAGAAGTCCTGCTGCCAGGTCTTTCTCGATGATGGCGCTGGCACCATTCAGCTGAGTTCCCTGCTCAAGAACCGGGATTCCGCCACCGCCTGCGGCAATGACGATCTGCTCTGCTGCAGAGAGGACCTTTACGGTTTCAATCTCTACGATCTTCTGTGGCTTCGGTGCTGCAAGGATACGTCTGTACTGGCCCTCGCCCACCTTTGTGACAAAGTTTCCTTTTTCTTCTTCAGCCTCGGCCTCTTCTGCGTTAAGAACACGTCCAATGATCTTCTCTGGCTCTGCAAATGCTTCATCGTATGGATCGATGACAACCTGTGTCAGAACTGTGCTGACCGGTTTGTAGATCCCTCTGGAGATAAGCTCAGCACGGATGGCGTTCTGAAGGTCATAGCCGATATAACCCTGGCTCATGGCGGAACATACGGACATTGGTGCAAATGTATAATCAGGATGTGCCTTACCGAATTCATTCATTGCGGTGTGGATCATCCCTACCTGCGGACCGTTGCTGTGGGAGATCACTACGCGGGTTCCCTCCTCTACCAGATCTGCGATTACCTTCGCTGCGAGTTTTGTAGCTGTTTTTTGCTCTGGAAGTGTGGTGCCAAGTGCCCGGTGGCCTAATGCAACTACTACGGTTTTTTCGCTCATAGGAAATACCTCGTTTCTCTTAAAAATTGGAATGAAATCAGTTACTGTATTCAGTAACGAGTACATCGAAAACGATGCACGAATATTATATTTTATTATAAAAGACCTATGTGGGAAATGCAATAGAAAATCGAGTGTTTTCCGAGACAGGAAAAACCGCCTGATCCAGTCAGACGGTTTGATTCCTACTATTTTTTGAGGGGGGAGATAGAGAGTGGTTTTTCATCTATCCAACACCTATTATATAGAGAAAATATGTTTAAAATATGTCGTTAATCTAAAAGAAATGGAAAATTTATAAAGAAAGTTTAAACAAACTTTATAATTTTTATATCCGGTTGCGCATGGTCTGAAAATGTGATACATTGAAAAAGTCTTGATCCTGCATTCTGCGGGATCTGTTCACGCATCGTTTCGATGCAGAAATCCATTTTATTTTATCGAAAAAAATATTGATCATGCATCATTTGCCGGGGAGGGATGCCTTTGTCTGTGGAAAAGTAAGTTTCTGTAAAAAAAACATGTGTATAAGAAATGCCAGATCAGGCAGAAATGAGGAAGAGCCATGAAAAACAGAATATGGAAACAGATGAAGAAAGCCGGAATTGTGACAGTGCTGGCAGGAGCCATGCTGGGAGGAACAATAGAACCGGAGCTGACTCTGGGAGCAGATTTTTTGCCGGGACAGGCACCGTTTATCGATCAGAGTGTGTTCTGGAAAGACATAGAATCCGGACAGGCGGAGCTTGGGATCCGGATTCGCGGCCTGAATGAATGGCTGTCCGGGAGAAGGTTTTCGGAGGATAAGGAGAAAAATGAGAAGTGGGGCGATGAACTTCAGAAGATTGAAGATCCATCGGTGGAGCAGGAAGAAGAGATAGAACAGGAGCTGCCAGAGAATGACTTGCAGCAGGAAAAGGAGTCAGAACAGGAGCTGCCAGAGGATGATTGGCAGCAGGAAGAAGAGCCAGAACAGGAATTGCCGGTGGATAAGGTTGTGGAAGGAATCGGAATAGAAATGGAGGAAGGATATGAGCACGTGGAGCAGCTGGCATCCGGGGAAACAGTACAGCCGGAGGATGAAGAGCAGGAGAAAACGGGTCCGCTCACACCGGAAGGAACGTCGACCGGAGGGGAAAATGTAGGGAATGAAGAGGAAGGTGAGTTTGAGGAGACGCAAAAGCTGACGCTGGTCACGTATATTTCGGAGTATTTTGTTCCGGAAACGGATTCTGTCCCGAAAAATATGGCTGCACAGCAGATTTCTGTAAGGAGCCAGAGCGGTGAAGCTACAGAGATCACAAAGCTGGAAAGCGTGCTGAACGTGGAGCAGAACGGGCAGGATGAGATTTTTTTCCGTATCCCGCTGATCCTGCGGCAGGAATACCGTTTTCCGGCAGAGAAAAGCAGTTATCCTGTGATTCAGGAGGAACCGCTTCAGAAGGACTGTACCGGTGCGGGAACCTTTCTCATGACAGAAGAAAACGGGGAAAAGCTGGTGATCGCAGAGGGGATCTCGCCTATGTTGGACGTGGAGGCTGCTGAGGCTGATATGGAATTGTCGGTAATTGCACAGAATAAAAAAATGAAAGCAGGGCAGACCATCCGTTATCAGGTAGAGATAGCCAATACCGGAAAGCTGGATCTTGCAGATATCCGTCTGACCAGCAGCCTTTCATGCCCTAAGATCCGGCAGCTGTGGGAAGATGCAGAAGGCCTTCTAACAGAAGGGGCTGTGGCGGAATTTGCAGAATTAAAAGCCGGAGAGAGCAGGAGCTTTTATGTACAGGCGCCGCTTCTGGATGAACAGGAAAAAGATCTGGAGCACCAGGTGGAAGCAGAGGCCAGGGTGAAGGACAGAGTGGAGGAGGTGATCCGGAAGAACGCTTCCACTATAAATGGTCTGGAGGCACTGAAGGCGGATCTTTCTGTAAAGAAAACTGCAGACAAAGAAACCGCTGCACCGGGTGAGACTGTGACCTATCAGATCTGTATCGTGAATACCGGTGAAAAAACGCTTCATTCGGTTGTGGGAACGGAGCGCTTTCAGGCAGCAGGGATCCATGCACAGTTTCTGGAGCAGGAAGGTGTAACGCTCAACAGCAGCCGTACAAAGGCAATGATCCAACAGATCCCGCCGGGAGAGGCAGTTTCTCTTCAGGCTGTGGTGAAGATCCCGGGAAAAACAGCGGATCAGAAGCTTTTTAACCAGGTGACGGTCACAAGCCAGGAAACCGGAGAGCGATTGATGGAGGCCTCCGCTTCTGTCATGGTAAAAGGAGAGGTGGCTATTACGCCGGAAGAAGGGCTGCCTTTGCAGGGAGATGACCAGGGTCCGGCTTCCGGTCAGATACAGATGGCAAGAACTGCGTCCACACATCCGAAGACCGGAGATGATACCAGGAGGGATTTGTGGACGCTTCTGGCAGTGACAGCTTTGGTGACTGTGCTGGGCGGCATCTGGCTCCGGAAAAAATATGCGGATATTTATGGAAAAAGCTGATGTTACTGAGAACGGAGTGAACAGTAACAAGCTGATATTTTACAAGGCGGCCGTACCTCAAAGAAACGTTGAAAACAGGGGGGAGGTGTGCTATTCTATATGGTATGTACAGAAAATAAGAACAGTATATTTCCCGCCTCCGGTGTGCTGCCGTCAGACCGGAAAAAGGGAAGATGGAGGAGAAAAATGAATCTTTTATCCTTATTGGAACATCTTGAATACAAATGCCTTCAGGGAAGTACAGAGCAGGAGGTTTCTTCTGTTGTATATGATTCCCGCAAAGTAGAAGAAGGGAGCCTTTTTATCTGCATCAGAGGTGCGGTCGTGGATGGACATAAATTTATACCTGATGTTGTGGCAAAGGGTGCGAAGACACTCATCGTGGAAGAAGCGGTGGAGGCACCGGAGGATGTGACAGTGATCCAGGTAGAGGATACCCGTTACGCCATGGCCTTTATTTCAGCAGCATGGTTCGGACATCCGGCAGAAAAGCTCAAAACCATCGGTATCACCGGAACCAAAGGAAAAACAACTACAACCTATATGGTGAAATCGATCCTTGAGAATGCCGGATATAAGGTTGGTCTGATCGGAACCATCGAGGCTGTTATCGGGGAGAAGCATATCCCGGCAGCCAACACGACACCGGAATCCTATATGGTACAGAAATATTTTCATGATATGGTAGAAGCAGGCTGCGATGCGGTCGTTATGGAGGTTTCCTCACAGGGACTGATGCTTCACAGAACCCAGGGATTTGTGTTTGATTTTGGAATTTTCACAAATATTGAACCAGATCATATCGGACCGAATGAGCACAAGGACTTTGATGATTATCTGCACTGCAAATCCATGCTTCTCAGACAGTGTAAGGTTGGTATCGTAAATCGTGACGATGAACACTTTGACCGCATTATCGAAGGCCACACCTGTAAACTTGAAACCTATGGATTTTCCGAAAAAGCAGATCTCCGTGCAGAGGGCGCCAGACTCGTTGGAAGAAAGGGCTATCTGGGAATTTCCTATCATGTTAAGGGACTTATGGATTTTCCTGTGGAGATCGATATTCCAGGTAAGTTCAGCATTTACAATTCTCTGACTGCCATTGCCATCTGCCGTCATTTTAAGGTATCCGAGGAGAATATCATCAAAGCTCTGAAGGTGGCCAGGGTCAAAGGCCGTATTGAGATGATCAAGGTATCTGACGAATTCACACTGATGATCGATTACGCACATAATGCCATGGCGCTGGAGAGCCTTCTTGGAACACTGAAGGAATATGATCCGCACAGACTGGTATGCCTGTTTGGCTGTGGCGGAAACCGTTCCAAGCTGCGCCGTTATGAAATGGGTGAGGTTTCAGGAAAGATGGCAGATCTGACCATCATTACTTCAGATAATCCGCGAGATGAGGATCCACAGGCCATCATCGATGATATTAAGATCGGAATGGCAAAAACAGATGGAAAATATGTAGAGATCCCGGATCGTAAAGAGGCGATCGCCTACGCGATCCATCATGGTGAGCCGGGAGATATCATCGTCCTTGCCGGAAAGGGCCATGAGGATTATCAGGAGATCAAGGGTAAGAAATATCCCATGGATGAGCGTGTACTGATCCGGGAGATCCTGGAAGAAGATCAGAAAGCGTAAATGGATGATCTATGCAGATGTGATCATTGACATTTCTCATGAAAAGCTGGACCGGGATTTTCAGTATCGTGTACCTGAGGAGCTGGTGCAGGCAATAAAACCCGGAGTTGTGGTCACAGTGCCCTTCGGAAAGGGAAATACCCTTCGGAAAGGCTATGTGACCGGGATCTCCGGAACGGCAAAATATGATGCGTCAAAGCTCAAGGAGATCCGGGGAGTGTCCACAGACAGTGAGACAACAGAATCCCGGCTGATCGCACTTGCGGCCTGGATGAAGGAGACCTATGGCTCCACCATGATCCAGGCACTGAAAACAGTTCTGCCTGTAAAAGACAAGGTCCGTGCAAAAGAGAAAAGACTGATCCTTTTTACAGGGAAAAAGGAAGAGGGGCAGGCACTTCTTGGAAAGCTGGAAGGCAGCCGCTTTAAAGCACGTGAGCGGTTCCTTCGGGCAATCCTGGAGGCCGGGAGCCTGGATTATACCTATGCCTCCAAAGAGCTTGGAGCCGGCATTTCCGTTCTTGATTTTTTTGAGAAAAAAGGTCTGATAACTATTGAAAGTCAGGAAATGTATCGTATTCCCGAGGGGCTCGGCCTGGTGAAGGAGAACATGGAGTTGAGTCTGAACCAGGAACAGCTTTTGGCGGCAGAGCAGATCTTTCGGGAATGGCAGGAGCCGGACCCAAGGCCTGCACTTCTTTTCGGAGTGACCGGAAGCGGAAAGACCCAGGTTTATATGCGCCTGATCCAGAAGGTACTGGAGGAGGGAAAACAGGCGATCGTGCTGATCCCTGAGATCGCGCTTACTTATCAGACAGTCAGGCGTTTTTATGCCATGTTCGGAGATAAGGTTTCGGTTCTGAATTCCAGACTTTCCCAGGGAGAACGTTATGATCAGTTCAAAAGAGCAAAACGTGGTGAGATCCAGGTGATGGTAGGACCCAGATCCGCACTGTTCACACCGTTTTCAGATCTGGGACTGATCGTTATCGACGAAGAGCATGAACCCACCTACAAAAGTGAGAATACGCCAAGGTACCATGCACGTGAGACTGCCATTGAGAGGGCACGAATGGAACATGCCCGTGTGGTCATGGGATCAGCCACTCCGTCATTGGAAGCCTACAGTCATGCCTGTGACGGAGAATATCTTCTGGTAAAGTTAAACGCACGTTATGAGGAAAGGCCTCTTCCACAGGTATCAATCGTGGATCTTCGGGAAGAATTAAAGAAAGGAAACCGCTCGGTACTGAGTCTGGAGCTGAAGAGGGATCTGGAGCAGGTCCTTGAAAGAAGAGAACAGGCCATGCTGTTTCTGAACCGGAGAGGATATGCGGGCTTTGTTTCCTGCAGAGCCTGCGGTCACGTTATGAAATGTCCTCACTGTGATGTATCTCTAAGTGAACACAATGGCAATCGTCTGATCTGTCATTATTGCGGCTATGAGACTGTGAAACCGGAAATCTGTCCGTCCTGTGGTTCACCGCACATTGGTGGATTTAAGGCAGGAACCCAGCAGATCGAGAAGGTCATTGAAAAAGAATTCCCGAAAGCCAGGGTACTTCGAATGGATTTTGATACTACAAGGACCAAGGACAGCTATGAGAAGATCCTGGCTTCTTTTGCAAAGCATGAGGCAGATATTCTGGTGGGGACCCAGATGATCGTCAAGGGACATGATTTTCCGAATGTGACTCTGGTAGGAGTGATCGCAGCAGATCTTTCGCTGAATATGGATGACTATCACTGCGGGGAGCGTACATTCCAGCTTCTGACTCAGGCAGTTGGACGTTCCGGCAGAGGGAATCGGCCGGGGCAGGCGGTGATCCAGACATATCAGCCGGAGCATTACAGTATCCAGGCTGCGGCTATTCAGGATTATAAGAAATTTTATAAAGAAGAAATGGGGTATCGGATGCTTCTGGACTATCCGCCGGCAGCCCATATGATGACTGTTTTTGGCGCCTGCCAGGATGAAGAACTTCTGAAAAATGCCATGTATTATATAGAAGTTTTTATCCGCAGGGTAAGTCCGAAGGAAGAGCTTCACATGATCGGACCTGCAGCTGCATCGGTAGGTAAGGTAAAGGATGTTTATCGTCAGGTGATCCATCTGAAGCACAGGGATATCTGCTTTCTCACAGCAGTCAGAGAGAAGCTGGAGAAATATATAGAGATAAATTCCGGATTCCGGAAAATATACATTCAATTTGATATGAATTAAAGGAGAAGAAAAATGGCACTTAGAACAATCCGTGTACAGGGGGATTCTGTACTGACAAAAAAATCCCGGACAGTAGACAAAATGACACCGAGGATCGGGGAACTGATCACAGATATGCTGGATACCATGTATGATGCAATGGGTGTTGGCCTCGCTGCACCACAGGTAGGAATCCTGAAACGTATCGTTGTCATCGATGTAGGTGAGGGCCCGATCGTGCTGATCAATCCGGAGATCCTTGAGACAAGCGGCGAGCAGACCGGTGACGAGGGATGCCTGAGCGTTCCGGGAATGGCAGGACAGGTAACACGTCCGAACTATGTGAAGGTAAAAGCACTTGATGTAAATATGAACGAACAGATCTACGAGGGAGAGGGCCTTCTGGCAAGAGCATTCTGTCATGAGATTGACCATCTGGATGGAAAAATGTATACAGAACTTGTGGAGGGAGAACTTCACAAGGTAACTTATGATGAAGAAGACTAAAGGCGGGATACTATGAAGATTATTTATATGGGAACTCCGGACTTTGCGGTGGCGCCTCTTGTAGCACTGGCAGAGAACGGATATGAAGTGGAGGCTGTGATCACACAGCCGGACAAACCGAAGGGCAGAGGCAAAACTATGATGCCTACTCCTGTAAAAGAAGAAGCACTGAAACACGGGATCCCGGTACTGCAGCCGGTGAAGGTAAGAGATCCTGAATTTGTGGAAGAACTGAAAAATCTTGCACCGGACATCATCATTGTTGCGGCATTTGGGCAGATCATTCCAAAGAGCATCCTGGATATGCCGAGATTCGGATGTATCAATATCCATGCGTCTCTGCTTCCTAAATATCGTGGAGCTGCACCGATCCAGCAGGCGGTGATCGACGGTGAAAAAGAATCCGGCGTTACTATTATGCAGATGGGAACCGGTCTGGATACCGGTGATATGATTTCCAGGATCGTGGTTCCGCTTGCCAAAGATGAGACAGGTGGAAGCTTGTTTGATAAGCTCGCACAGGCAGGTGCAGAGCTTCTGGTACAGACTTTACCGTCCATTTTTGACGGAACTGCAACCCGCGAGAAACAGCCGGAGGAGAGTCCCACACCATATGCTGCCATGATCTCCAAAAAAATGGGGCTTCTGGATTTCAGCAAAAATGCGGAAGAACTGGAGCGTCTGGTAAGAGGCCTTGATCCATGGCCAAGCGCTTTTACCTTTATCAATGGAAAAACATTGAAGGTTTGGAAGAGCTCTGTTCTGGAAAAACAGACACAGGAAGCACCGGGAACTGTGATAGCCGCTGACAAAGGAGGAATCCAGGTAGCATGCGGCCAGAAGGTACTCGTGCTCCATGAAGTGCAGTTGGAAGGCAAAAAACGCATGGAAGCGGATGCGTTCCTTCGGGGATATCAGTTGAAACCAGGAGACATGTTCAGAGATTCCAGGGAGTGATGAGTTATGTACGGATATGGTTATTACGGATGGGGAATGGACCCCACGATTCTTTTGCTCGTGATCGGAATGCTTCTTTCTCTTGCGGCATCCGCGAAGCTGCGCAGTACCTTTGCAGTCTATAAAAAGGTCCGGAGTCATTCAGGTATCACTGGTGCGGAAGCTGCACAGAGGATCCTGAGAGCGGCTGGGATCACAGACGTACAGGTGGTTCCGATCCGCGGAAGTCTTACGGATCACTATGATCCGAGAACGAAAACGGTTTCCCTTTCAGAAGATATTTATGGAAGAAATTCTCTGGCGGCTGTGGGGGTGGCAGCACATGAATGTGGCCATGCGATCCAGGATGCGATCAATTATGCACCACTGAATATCCGTTCAGCCATTGTACCTGCCGCAAATATTGGTTCCCAGCTTTCATGGCCGCTGTTTATCGCAGGACTGATCTTTTCCATTGATCCGCTGGTAACTCTGGGAATTGTTTTGTTTTCACTGGCAGTACTGTTTCAGCTGGTGACACTTCCGGTTGAGATCAATGCGTCTTCCAGAGCGCTTAAAATGCTGGAAAGTACAGGTATCTTAGGTGCAGATGAAAAAAAGGGTGCAAGAAAAGTACTTACAGCGGCAGCGCTTACCTATGTAGCAGCTCTGGCGGCATCTATTCTGCAGCTTCTGAGACTGATTATCCTTGCAGGAGGTAGAGATCGTGATTAGCAGCGGAGTAAATACCAGAGAACTGATCCTTGAGATCCTGTTACAGATCGAGGAGGAGGGGGAGCACAGCCATATTGCGATCCGGAATGCGCTTTCCAAATATCAGTTTCTTCCGAAACAGGAACGTAGCTTTATTACAAGAGTATGTGAGGGAACCCTGGAATACAGGATCTATATTGATTACGTCATCGATTCTTTTTCCAAGGTTTCTGTAAACAAGATGAAACCGCAGATCCGTGAGATCCTGAGAAGTGCGGTATATCAGCTGAAATTTATGGACAGTGTTCCGGACAGTGCAGTATGCAATGAAGCGGTAAAGCTGGCACAGCGAAAAGGCTTTTATAATCTAAAGCCCTTTGTCAACGGGGTGCTCCGTACGATCGCAAGAGAGATCGGTGATCTGGAGCTTCCTTCCAGGGAAGAAAACGAAGTCCGTTATCTTTCTGTGAAATATTCCATGCCGGAATATTTGGTAGAAAAATGGAAAGCAGCCTACGGAGTGAAGACTACGGAGAAGATCCTGGAGGATTTTCTGACAGAAAGACCGATCACAGTACGGTGCCGTACTCATAAGGCGTCTCTGAGAGAGATCGTCACCAGTTTGAAGTCTCAGGGAGTGACAGTAGAACAGGCTCCTTATCTTCCCTATGCACTGAAGATTTCCGATTACAATCATATTTTGACACTTGAGACCTTCCTTCAGGGAAAGATCCTGGTGCAGGATGTAAGCTCTATGCTTGTAGCGGAAGCTGCAAGTCCGAAAAAAGGTGACCATATCATCGATATGTGCGCTGCACCAGGTGGAAAAAGCATCCATGCGGCAGACAAAATGGGGGATTACGGAAATGTGGATGCCAGAGATGTAAGTCAGTATAAGGCAGATCTTATCAAAGAAAACATCCACAGGACCGGAGTGATCAATGTGGAAGCCAGAGTTCAGGATGCAACGGTATATGATCCGGATTCCGAACAGGCTGCGGATATTGTGATCGCGGATGTACCGTGCTCCGGTTATGGAGTTATCGGCAAGAAACCGGAAATCAAATACCGGGCAACTCCGCAGAAACAGGAAGAGATCGTAATGCTCCAGAGAATGATCCTGGATAAGGCTGCAAAGTATGTGAAACCGGATGGAACGCTGATCTTCAGCACATGTACCATTGCCCGGGAAGAAAACGAAGAAAATGTATTATGGTTTTTAAAGAATTATCCGTACCGGCTGGAAAGCCTGGATCCGTATATTCCGGAGGAACTGCACTGTAAATCCACGAAGCTTGGCTATCTGCAGCTTCTGCCGGGAATACATAAGACAGATGGATTCTTTATTGCCAGATTCAGAAGGAAATAACAGAAAATGACAGATGTAAAATCCATGACCATGGAGGAATTGAAGGAATTCATGACAAAGATCGGTGAAAAGCCTTTCCGGGCGAAACAGATCTATGCATGGCTTCACCAGCAGCTGGTTACCTCCTGGGATGAAATGACAAATCTTTCCAAAAGCCTCAGGGAAAAGCTTTCGGCTTATCCGATCACAGCACTGACCCAGGCAGATGTAAGGATCTCAAAAATTGACGGAACCAGAAAATATCTGTTCCAGCTGGAAGATGGAAATGTGATCGAGAGTGTTCTCATGCGGTATCACCACGGAAATTCTGTGTGCATTTCTTCTCAGGTGGGCTGCCGTATGGGATGCAGATTCTGTGCATCTACCATCGGAGGACTGACCAGATGCCTGAAACCGTCCGAGATGCTGGATCAGATTTACCGTATCCAGGCAGATACCGGTGAACGTGTGGCCAATGTAGTTGTGATGGGAACCGGTGAGCCGATGGATAATTATGACAATCTTGTCCGTTTTGTCCGGATCCTTACCGACGAAAACGGTCTTGGGATCAGTCAGAGAAATGTGACGGTTTCTACCTGTGGGATCGTGCCGAAGATGTATGATCTGGCTGAAGAAAAGCTTCAGATCACTCTGGCACTTTCCCTTCATGCTCCAAATGATGAAAAACGACAGGAACTGATGCCGATCGCGAATAAGTATTCCATGGATGAGGTTCTGGATGCCTGCAGAAATTATTTTGACAAAACAGGCCGAAGGATCACCTTTGAGTACAGTCTTGTAGCTGGCGTCAACGACAGTGAAGAAGATGCGAGACAGCTGGCAGGCCGTATAAAAGGCATCAATTGCCATGTAAATCTGATTCCGGTCAATCCCATCAAGGAACGCTCCTATGTGAGGTCTACTCGACAGGCTGTGGAGAATTTCAAAATAAAACTTGAAAAATACGGAATTAATGTTACTATTAGAAGGGAAATGGGCAGCGATATCGACGGTGCCTGTGGACAGCTAAGAAAAAGTTACATGGAAAAAACAGAAAGCGAGAAGTGACATGAGGATATACTCAGCTACTGATGTAGGGCAGAAGCGGAAGATGAATCAGGATTACGTGTTTGCATCTGAAGGTCCGGTTGGAAATCTGCCTAATCTTTTCACAGTCGCGGACGGAATGGGCGGACATAACGCCGGTGACTATGCATCCTCACATGCAGTACGGATCCTTGTGGATGAAATCCGTGAAGATGCGGATTACAATCCTGTGAAGGTTATTCGTCATGCGATCGAAGCTGCGAACACGGAGATCAGAAACCGTGCGCAGGAAGACGAAAACCTCCGGGGCATGGGAACCACTATGGTGGTGGCGACTATTGTAGATCAGTATGCCTATGTAGCCAATGTGGGTGACAGCCGTTTATATGTGATCCAGGACGGAATCCGCCAGGTCACCAGAGATCATTCCCTGGTACAGGAAATGGTGAGAATGGGCGAGATCAGCGAAGCGGAAGCACGGAATCATCCAGATAAGAACATCATTACAAGGGCACTTGGCGCGGAGAAAACGGTGGATGTGGATTTCTTTGATCTGAAACTTGAAAAAGGATGTACGATCCTGATGTGTTCAGACGGTCTCAGCAATATGGTTGAAGATGAGAAGATCCAGGAGATCATATCCGATCCGGAAGCAGATATTGATCAGAAGGGCAGTGCGCTCCTTCGGGAAGCAAATCAGAATGGTGGTAAGGATAATATTGCAGTCGTACTGGTAGAGCCATTCACGAATGAGGTGGAAGCATGTTGAAGACGGGAATGATCATAGCCGAGCGCTATGAGATCGTAGGAAAAATCGGAACTGGCGGAATGGCAGATGTCTATAAGGCTATGGACCATAAGCTGAACCGTTTTGTTGCCGTGAAGGTCCTGAAACCGGAGTTTCGGGAAGACACCACGTTTATAAAGAAATTCAGAAGTGAGGCCCAGGCGGCAGCTGGTCTTACACATCCGAATATCGTCAATGTATTTGACGTAGGAGATGACGGCGGTGTTTATTACATTGTTATGGAACTGATCGAGGGTATCACTCTGAAGGAATACATCTCCAAGAAGGGAAAGCTTTCCATTAAAGAGGCTACAAGTATCGCAATCCAGGTTTCTATGGGTCTGGAGGCGGCACACAGCCATGGTATCGTTCACAGAGATGTGAAACCTCAGAATATCATTATTTCCACAGATGGTAAAGTAAAGGTGACAGACTTTGGAATTGCCAGAGCTGCATCCTCCAATACGATCAGCTCCAATGTAATGGGATCTGTACATTACAGCTCACCTGAGCAGGTGAGAGGCGGATACAGCGATGAGAAGAGCGATATCTATTCTCTTGGAATCACACTGTATGAGATGGTCACAGGAAGAGTTCCTTTTGACGGAGATACCACTGTGGCGATCGCTATCAAGCATCTGCAGGAAGAGATGGTCCCGCCAAGTGTGTATACACCGGACCTTCCGTACAGTCTGGAGCAGATCATTCTGAAATGTACACAGAAAAGTGTAGATCGTCGTTACAGCCGTATGGAGGATGTGATCGCAGACCTGAAGCATTCTCTGATCGATCCCCAGGGTGATTTTGTAAAGCTTACTACAGTTGACAACGATGCCAAGACGGTTGTGATCTCAGAAGAAGAGCTTGGTGAGATCAAACATACACCGAAGCAGATCACAAAACCGGAGATCACCGCACTTGAGGAAGAAAAATACGACGATAACGATTACGATGATGCAGAGGAAGAATACAGACCGAGATCCGAGCATAGATCCGGAAAGAAAAAGAAGCATCATGGTTCCGGAAGAGGCCTGACGATTGCGGCACTGATCGGAGGTGCAGTTCTTCTGATCGTTCTTGTGGTAGTGCTTGGACGTGCCGCAGGACTGTTTGGAACCGGCAGCAGCGGAGCTGCAGACAGCAGCAAGGCAGAAGCGAAGCAGGATTCAGCAGCTGACGGTCTGGCAACCGTTCCTGATCTTGTAGGCAAGACAGAGGAAGAGGCTAAAACACTTGCAAACGATGCACATCTGGGTGTCCAGATGGCCGGTGAGGAGGCATCCGATCAGGAAAAAGGCAGGATCTCCCGTCAGGAGACAGCTGCGGGAACACAGGTTGAAGCCAATACAACTGTGAAATACTGGGTAAGCACCGGAACAGCACAGGTTACGATCCCGGATCTGGATGGACGTACAGGAATCGATGCACAGCAGACTCTGGAAGATCTTGGACTTCAGGTAAATGTCCAGAAAGAATACAGTGACACAGATGACAACGGATATGCACTGGTAGATCCGGGATATGTTTACAATGTCGAACCGGCAGCAGGTACTTCTGTGCAGGCAGGCTCTTCTGTAACACTGACAGTCAGTCGAGGGGTTGATTATGGCGATAATGCTGAGGTTCCGAGTGTTGTAGGAATGACCAAGGATGATGCACTTACTACTTTAGGTAAATTTATTGATATCCAGATAACAGAACAGCAGAGTACAGAAGCTGCAGGTACAGTTATCGCACAGGATCCGGAAGCCTATGCGGCAGCAGACCCGGATCAGCCGATCAGCATTACCATCAGCTCCGGTGACAAGGCTCCATCCACAGACAGCACAGCATCTACAGATAGTACAGCATCTACAGACAGTACAGCATCCACAGACAGCACAGCATCTGCGGACAGCACAGTATCCACAACTACATCTACAGCAGATGTCAATGCAAACACAGGCTGGAAATGTACACAGACACTGGATACTCCGTCCGGCTACAATGGAGGCGCGATCCGTCTGGAACTGATCCAGGACGTAAACGGTGAGCCTAAGGCATCCACCATCATTGATGGACAGAATATCAGCTTCCCGTATCAGCTTGATATCTCAGGTGCTGAGGGCGTTACCTCAGGAACCATCTATCTCTATGAAGAGGTAGACGGGGATTATCAGCAGCTTGGAACCTACACGGTTACATTCAAGAAAGCTGAGTGATCATGCAGGGAAAGATAATCAAAGGTATTGCCGGATTCTACTACGTATATGCAGAAGACGGTAATACATATGAATGCAGAGCCA
Source organism: Blautia sp. MSK20_18 (assembly GCF_020553125.1). NCBI lineage: Bacteria > Bacillati > Bacillota > Clostridia > Lachnospirales > Lachnospiraceae > Blautia > Blautia sp. MSK20_18. The sequence continues at coordinate 45,126 of NZ_JAJCGR010000008.1, read as the reverse complement.
AGGGAATTTTCCGTAAGGATAAATTCAAGCCTCTGGTAGGTGACAATGTGGACATTACAGTTCTGGATGGAAAGGAACTGGAGGGAAGTGTGACGGAGATCCACAAGCGGAAGAATTCTCTGATCCGTCCGGCTGTGGCCAATGTAGATCAGGCACTGGTGATCTTTGCCATGGATAATCCGAAGCCGAACTTCATGCTTTTGGATCGTTTCCTCATTATGATGGAGAGGGAAGGTGTTCCGGCAGTCATCTGTTTTAACAAAAAAGATCTGGCAACAACGGAAGAGCTGGAATTTCTCTATGAAACATACCAGAGCTGCGGCTATCAGGTGATCCTGTCAAGTGCCCTGAAGGGAGAAGGACTCGACGAGATTGAAGAAGTGCTTCAGGGCAGGACAACTGTGGTTGCCGGCCCATCCGGCGTGGGAAAATCTTCTCTTACAAATTCCCTTCAGGAAGAAGTGGAGATGGAAACCGGTGAGATCAGCCGTAAGCTGAAACGGGGAAAACATACCACGCGCCATGCACAGATCATACCGGTGGCACAGGATACATTCCTTGTGGATACGCCGGGATTTTCCTCCTTATATATTGAAAATATGGAGGAGCAGGAACTGAAGGATTACTTTCCGGAGTTCCGAAGATATGAAGGACAGTGCCGCTTTCAGGGGTGCCGTCACATACATGAACCGGGCTGCGCTGTTAAGGAAGCCCTTGAGAACAATGAGATCAGCAGACTCCGATATGAAGATTATCTGGAGCTGCACCAGGAATTAAAAGAGAAAAGGAGATACTGAGTCATGGAATACCGATTGTGCCCGTCGATCTTATCAGCAGATTTTAACAGACTGGGAGAACAGATCAAAATTCTGGAAAAGGAAGGCGTTGAATATCTGCATATTGATGTTATGGATGGAGATTTTGTTCCCAGCATTTCTTTTGGAATGCCGGTAATCAAATCGATCCGGAAAGAATCCAACATGTTTTTCGACGTACATTTGATGGTAACAGAACCGGAAAGATATATCCGCGATTTTGTAGAATGCGGAGCAGATTCCATTACTGTACATGCGGAGGCATGTGAGGATCTGGAGCGTACACTGGAGCAGATCAGGGCAGCAGGGGTAAAGGCGGCAGTTTCGATCAAGCCATCCACACCGGTAAATGACATCAGCCATCTTCTTGAAGATGTGGATATGGTGCTGATAATGACTGTTCAGCCAGGATTTGGCGGACAGAAATACATGGACGAATGCACAGAGAAGATCCAGGAGCTTCGTGAGCTTATTGATGAAGAAGAGTTGGATGTTGATATCCAGGTAGATGGTGGTATCAATGATGATACACTGGAGACGGTTATGCGTGCCGGTGCAAACCTCATGGTCGCAGGTTCCTGGGTATTTAAGGGCGATGTGTCAGCCAATGTAAGACACATTACAGAAAAAATCCACAATATCAAAAAAGAGCTGGACTGAAAATGATCGATACAATAATAATCAGCGGGGGCAATATCCAGAATGGTTTTGCCCTCGATTTTTTAAAAAAAAGAATAGAAGAAAGCCGAGGAGAGAAAATCACTCTTGTTGCTGCAGATAAGGGGATGGAATGGTTTATGAAAAACCGGGAATTTATTCCGGATCTTGCAATTGGGGATTTTGACAGTCTTTCCGAAGAAGGCCAAAAATATATGGAAAGCCTGAAGGGACTGGAGATCATCAGGCTGAAGCCAGAGAAGGATGATTCGGATACACAGTCTGCGGTAAACCAGATGATCCGCAAGGGTGCAAAGGATATCCTGATCCTGGGAGCTACCGGCACAAGGCTGGATCATGTGCTGGCGAATCTGGGACTGCTTTCCATGGGTAAGGAACAGGGCGTTCGTATTGCGATCGCAGATCAGTGGAATTATATCACACTTGCAGAAAGCGGAACCATACTGCACAGAGAGGAGCAGTTTGGAAAATATGTTTCATTCTTTACTGTGGGAGGTGATGTGACAGGCCTCACTCTGAGGGGATTTAAGTATCCGCTGAACGGATATCATCTGACAGTAGAAGACAGTGGCCTGACCGTCAGCAATGAGATTTCGGAAGAAACCGCAGAGATCCTGTATGAAAGCGGGCAGCTTCTGATGATCATGTCCAGGGACTGACAGTAACAATAATTGCCTCACAGTTGCGATTTCAGGCTGTGTATGGTAATATGGGACAGGAATGGCCTGAAAAACGGAAAGGCCTGTTTAAAGAGTATCTGAAAAATACTGTAAATAAATATATCGAAAGGACGTATATAGAGAGATGAAATTAGGAATCGTAGGTCTTCCTAACGTAGGAAAAAGTACATTATTCAATTCACTGACAAAAGCCGGAGCAGAATCCGCAAACTATCCGTTCTGTACTATCGACCCCAATGTGGGTGTTGTAACCGTTCCGGATGAGAGACTGAATCTTCTCGGAGATTTTTATAAATCAAAAAAAGTAACACCGGCAGTGATCGAATTCGTCGATATTGCAGGTCTTGTAAAAGGCGCATCTAAGGGAGAGGGACTTGGAAACCAGTTCCTTGCAAATATCCGTGAGGTAGATGCTATCGTTCACGTGGTACGCTGCTTTGAGGATTCCAATGTTGTTCATGTAGATGGAAGCATTGATCCGCTCCGCGATATCGAGACTATTAATCTGGAGCTTGTTTTCTCTGATCTTGAGATCCTCGAGAGAAGGATTGCCAAGGTTACCAAGACTGCACGTATGGATAAGGAAGCTGCCAAAGAGCTTACATTCCTTGAAAAAGTAAAGGCGCATCTGGAAGAGGGACAGCTTGCCATTACTCTGGAAACAGAGAACGAAGATGAGGATGCATGGCTTGCAACCTATAATCTTCTTACTGCAAAACCGGTGATCTATGCGGCTAACGTTGCAGAGGATGATATCGCAGATGATGGGGCGAACAATCAGTATGTACAGGCAGTACGTGAATACGCTGCCAAACAGAACAGCGAGGTATTTGTGATCTGTGCGCAGATCGAGGAGGAAATCTCCGAGCTGGATGAGGATGAGAGAAAGATGTTCCTTGAGGATCTGGGACTGACAGAATCCGGCCTTGAGAAGCTGGTGCGCGCAAGCTATCACCTTCTTGGCCTTATGAGCTTCCTGACAGCCGGAGAGGATGAGACAAGAGCATGGACCATCAAGATCGGAACCAAGGCACCGCAGGCAGCAGGTAAGATCCACACAGACTTTGAACGTGGATTTATCAAAGCAGAGGTTGTGAATTATCAGGATCTTCTGGATTGCGGTTCCTATGCAGGTGCCAGAGAGAAGGGCCTTGTACGTATGGAAGGAAAAGAGTACGTTGTACAGGACGGAGATGTGATCTTATTCAGATTTAACGTGTGATCACCAACGTCTGTGAAATACCGGCTGTAAGCTGAAAAATTATAACAGGTGATTTTATGGATATGTCAATTCGGTTTCCCGGATTAAATCTGGTTTTGGATCATGTGCCGAGATCCTTTGAGATCTTTGGCTTTGAGATCACGATCTATGGCGTACTGATCGCGATAGGAATGCTTCTGGGAATCTTTTTTGTGGCACTGGAAGCCAGAAGAAATCATGAAGATCCGGATGCATATCTGGATCTGGCCATCATAACGCTGCTTTCTGGTGTGGCAGGGGCAAGGCTGCTTTATGCGGCTTTTTCCTGGAGCCTTTATAAAAATGATCCGGGACAGCTTCTGAATATACGTTCCGGAGGACTTATGTTTTATGGCGGACTTCTGGGCGGTGTGCTGGGTGGTGCGGTCTACTGCAGGATCCGAAAGAAATCCTTCTGGCAGATGGCAGATCTTGCCTGCATGGGACTTCTGATCGGGCAGATAATAGGAAAGTGGGGAAGCTTTTTTAACAGAGAATCTTTCGGGGAATATGCAGACAACATTTTTTCCATGCAGCTGCCGCTGACTGCGGTACGGGCAGGAGAGGTCACCACGGCTATGCGTGAAAAGCTTCAAACCGTGGACAGTGGTACCTGGATTTTGGTACAGCCCTTGTTTTTCTATGAAAGTCTCTGGTGTCTGCTTGTGCTTTTGATGCTTATGATGCTGCTTCGCAAAAAAGTATTTCAGGGAGAGATCTTTCTGAAATATCTGGCAGGCTATGGTCTTGGAAGAGCAGTGCTCCAGTGGTTCCGCACAGATAAAATACTGTTTCTGGGAACCGGCGTGGATGTTTCACTGGTGATCTCGGTAATACTTTTTGTTCTTTGCACCGTGGTAGTTGCAGTGAAACGCGTGATGTCCAGAAAGCGGGCAAAAGTACGGATGAGAAGGATCGAGAAAGATCAGCAGGCAGAGAAAGAAGCGGAACAGCAACGGGAAAATGTAGCAGAGAATCTGGAAACAGAGACTGTACAGGGAGAAAAAAATGGATCAGAACGAGATACAGAAGAAAGAGGAAGCTCTTCGGAAAGCGTCACTTTTACAGCAGCTGCAGGAGGAACGGAAGAAGCTGGACAGCCAGATCAGGAGCAGGAGCGATCTTCTGAAGAATCTGGAGGCCAGCCAAAGAGTTGACCGTATTCTGGAATTATATTACGGAAACTGAGATCAAACAGATATCAAACAGATATAGGATACAGATGCTTTTGTCTGATGGATCAGAATATAGGATAGGATACCGGCATTTGGCTGATAAGAGCAGCAGAAAACTGCCCTGCAGGAAAACGTCTTCTACGACGTTTCCGGTAGGGCAGTTTTTGTGCTGTGCAGTAGGAATATATCAGTACATCTTTCGGAAATCCAGAGGAGTTGTGCCTGTGACTTTACGGAACATGGCGATAAAGTGGCTGGCATCGGAAAATCCGGAAGCGCCGGCAACATCCTGGATCTTCATATCCGGTCTGGAAAGCAGAAGCTCCCGGGCGCGGCTGATGCGGTACATGGTAACGTACTCGTAAACCGAGCAGCCCATAAAACGGCGGAACAGACGGGAAAGATACTGCGGAGAGACAAAAACGCTCCGGCTCAGCTGCGCTGCAGTGATATCCTGCTGATAACCGGTTTCGATTTCTTTTATTACCGGGATCACATATCTCTGGTAGAGCGGATTATCCTGTATCTTCGGAGAAGCTGCACAGTCTGTAAAATTCATAAGAAAATTATAGCAGTCGGAAGAAAGAGATTTCATATCCGGTGTGGGCTGATGATATTTACGCAAGGTAGAAGAAATCATTTTCCGGATACTGGCCCCCTGTTCCTTTTCGATAAGGATCACTTCCTGGTTGTCTGTCATGGAAGGAATGCTGCCTGCCAGTGTTCCTGTGAAGGTGGCAAACATCGTGGTCCATGAAGTAGACTCCCTGTGATAGGAATGAGGGACACCGGGGGCGATGAGGATGCCCTCGTTGGCTCCGAGAGTATAAAATTTTCCACGGACTTCAATGCGTCCGGTACCCTTTTCAGTCTGGAGGTAATGATAATACGGATATCCGTCCGGACGGAAGATATTAACCTGATTCCAGTGGTTCCCAAGAGATTCAAACATGAAGGGAGCACTGACCGGAGTGTTTCTGAAATAGATCGACATGATATTCACCTGTTTCTAAATGTTATATATTTTGGCGAAACATATTATACCATAATCCGGTGGATTATACTATAATGATCATAGCATAAAAAACGAAGAATCCGGCAGAAAAAACAGAATCTGCCGGGCAGGAGGAAAAAATGAAAAAATTTGATCATTCTCTGTTAAAAGATCCCCGGTATTTCAGCGACGGAAGAATGGATGCCCACTCAGATCATACATATTATCGCTGTGAGGAAGAGAGAGAAGATGGGAAAACTTCTTTCCGTCACAGTCTGAATGGTCTCTGGAAGTTCCATTATGCACGGAATTATGCATCTGCTATCCCAGGCTTTGAGGAAGAAGCATATTCCTGTAAGGACTGGGAGGACATTTATGTGCCGGCACATATCCAGATGGAAGGATATGATGCACCGCAGTATGCCAATGTCCAGTATCCGTGGGAAGGCCATGAAGAACTTCATCCGGGACAGATCCCGGAACGTTTTAACCCGGTGGCAAGCTATGTGAGATATTTCCATGTGCCGGAGAGCATGAAAGGAAAAAGAGTATTTGTTTCATTCCAGGGAGCAGAGAGCGGCCTGGCTCTGTGGCTCAATGGAAAATTTGTGGGATACAGTGAAGATTCTTTTACTCCGTCAGAATTCGAGCTTACGGAATATCTGAAGGACGGCGAGAACAAGCTGGCGGCACAGGTGTTTAAATGGACAGCCAGCAGCTGGTGCGAGGATCAGGATTTTTACCGTTTTTCCGGAATTTACAGAGATGTTTATCTGTTTACGGTACCGGATGTCCATGTATATGATCTCAGGATCCGTGCCATTCCGGATGAAACTCTCAAAAAAGCCGAGCTTGAGATTGTGACCAGTACCTGGGGAAAAGGAAAAATGAAGCTTACACTTTCCGGAAAGGGAGAGATCCTTTTGCAGGAGGAAAGATCTCTGAACGGAGAGGATACCTGTACCTGGGAGATTCAGGATCCCCTTCTCTGGAGTGCAGAAGAGCCGAATCTCTATGATCTGGAGCTGGAGATCAGTGATGAAAGCGGAAAGCTCCAGGAGATCATCCCGGAGAAAGTTGGTTTCCGCCGTTTTGAAATGAAGGATGGTATCATGACCCTTAACGGAAAACGTATCGTATTCAAGGGTGTGAACCGTCATGAGTTCAGCTCTGTCACAGGAAGACATGTGTCCCGGGAGGAACTGCTCAAAGACATCGTGATCATGAAACAGAACAACATCAATGCGATCCGTACCTGTCATTATCCGGATGCATCTCCGATCTACCGTCTCTGTGATGAATATGGTATTTACATGATCGCAGAAAACAATCTGGAGTCTCACGGAACCTGGGATATAGCAGAATTTACCGGAGATCACACGGATATCGTTCCGCACAACAAACCAGAATGGCTGGGCATGATGCTAGACCGTGTAAATTCCATGTATCAGCGTGACAAGAACCACCCGGCGATCCTGATCTGGTCCTGTGGAAATGAATCCTTTGGTGGAAAAGATATCTTTGAGATGTCTGAGTTCTACCGCAAGAATGATCCTACAAGACTGGTACATTATGAGGGGGTTTTCCATGACCGCAGCTACAATGCCACCAGTGACATGGAAAGCCAGATGTATCCTTCCGTAGAAGCGATCCGGGAGTTCCTTGCAAAGGATGACAGCAAGCCGTTTATTTGCTGTGAGTATACCCATGCAATGGGAAATTCCTGCGGTGCAATGCATAAATATACAGATCTTACAGATACAGAACCGAAATATCAGGGTGGCTTTATCTGGGATTACATTGATCAGTCTATTTACAAAAAAGACCGTTACGGTAAAGAATTCCAGGCATACGGCGGAGACTTCGGTGAACGTCCTACAGATTATAATTTCAGTGGAAACGGTATCGCATACGGCGGAGACAGAGATGCTTCACCAAAGATGCAGGAGGTAAAATTCAACTACCAGAATATCACTGCGCAGGTAAGTGAGGATTCTGTTAAGATCATTAACAAAAATCTTTTTGTAAATACGGACACATTCCGGTGTGAAGTGACTCTTGCAAAGAACGGTCATGTCCTCCGCACAGAGACACTGGATACAGCGGTGGAGCCTTTAAGCCAACAGACCTACAGACTTCCATTTGGAAAACAGCAGCGCCCGGGCGAATATACGGTAACCGTAGCCTTCCTTCTCAGAGAAAAAACACTTTGGGCAGAGGCAGGACATGAGGTTGCTTTCGGCCAGTATGTTTATCAGGTGGAAGGAACACCGGAAGCTCCTGCGTGTGGCGTGGAGCTTGTGAGAAGCCTTCATAACATCGGTGTCCGCGGGGAAAATTTCGAAGTGCTGTTTTCCGTTCTCAATGGTGGTCTGGTTTCGTATAAATATGCAGGAAGAGAAATGATCGAAGCGATTCCGAAGCCCAACTTCTGGAGAGCCCCTACAGATAATGATTGCGGAAGTCTGATGCAGATGCGCTATGCACAGTGGAAGATCGCCAGCATGTACGCAAGTCATAAGGATTACCGAAAAGGCATGTATGGTCCGGCCAATGCTCCGGAGACAACGGTTCACGAAAACAGCGTGGAGGTTGCTTTTACCTACATCCTGCCAACTACGCCTGCCAGTGAATGCCGTCTTGCCTATGAGGTAACCGGAGATGGAAGAGTAAAGACAACGCTGACCTATGATCCTGTAAAAGAGCTGGGTGATATGCCGGAGTTCGGAGTACTCTTTAAATTCAATGCGGATTATGATCATGTTCAGTGGTACGGCCTGGGACCGGCAGAGACTTATGCAGACCGGAAGCATGGCGCAAAGCTCGGCATTTATGAGAATCTCGTGACAGACAATATGGCACGCTATCTTGTGCCGCAGGAATGCGGAAACAAAGAGGAAGTACGCTGGGCAAAGATCACAGACAGAAAGGGTAGAGGAATGCTCTTTGAGATGGATAAAGAAAACGGCCCGATGATGTTCTCGGCACTTCCATATACTCCTCATGAAATGGAAAATGCCATGCATCCCTATGAGCTTCCGGCAATCCATTATACCGTTGTCCGTGCCGCAAAGGCGCAGATGGGTGTTGGAGGAGATGACAGCTGGGGTGCCCGCACCCATCCGGAATACCTTCTGGATACTAATGGAAAGATGAAATTTTCCTTTGCGTTCAAAGGCCTTTAAAATGTCATAAAATAACAGAACATAAAGTCAGAAAAAAGCTTCCGGCGACTGTCCGGAAGCTTTTTCATTTCATAATAATGCACAGAAAATAAACAGGTTGAAAAAAAACCTGTGGATATTTCATGAAATGAAAAAAAACTTGGATATGCACTTGTTTTTTCATGGTAAATAGTTTAGAATGATTACATAAGTGGTAGAAAGTGGTGAATAGTGGTAGCGAATGGGGATGAGTGGCAGAACACACCATTTGCACCCTGGAAGCACGAAGGGGAGAATCGTGTTTCACGAGAGTAGGTGGGTTTCATGTTCATGGGCGAGTATAATCATACGATCGACGCGAAGGGGCGTCTGATCATCCCTTCCAGGTTCAGGGAACTCTTAGGGGAAGAGTTCGTACTGACAAGAGGGTTGGATGGTTGCCTTTCTATTTATCCGATGGATGAATGGGTTGCTTTTGAAGAGAAACTCCGAGCATTACCACTTACAAATAAAGACGCAAGAACCTTTTCACGTTTCTTTGTAGCCGGAGCTACAACATGTCAGCTGGATAAGCAGGGAAGAATCTTGGTGCCGCAGACGCTGCGCCAGTTCGCTGGTCTGGATAAGGATGTGGTGCTTACGGGTAATCTGAACCGGATCGAGGTTTGGAGCAAAGAGAAGTGGAGCGAGAACTGCAATTATGATGATATGGACAGCATTGCGGAAAGCATGCAGAACATAGGAATCGTCATTTGAGCATAACGCAGGTAGAAATCCCACAGGAGACGGATATGGAATTTAAGCATAAATCTGTATTACTCAATGAGACCATTGACGGCTTAAGGGTAAAGCCGGATGGAATCTATGTGGATGGCACTTTAGGAGGAGCGGGACACGCCACAGAGGTGTGTAAGAAACTTTCTGCCAAGGGGAGATTTATTGGCATAGATCAAGACCAGGATGCGATAATTGCTGCGAGTGAACGGCTGTCAGCCTTTAATCAGGTGACAATCATTCGCAGCAATTATTGTTACATGGCAGATGAGCTGAGATCCCGTGGCATTGAGAAGGTGGACGGGATCCTGCTGGATTTGGGAGTGTCATCTTATCAGCTGGATAATGAAGAGCGAGGTTTTTCCTATCGGTACGATTCTCCTCTGGACATGCGAATGGACAGAAGACAGAGCCGTACAGCCGGTGATATAGTCAACGGTTATGAGGAACGGGAGCTGTATCGGATTATCCGCGATTACGGCGAAGATAAATTTGCCAAAAATATAGCGAAACACATTGTGGCTGCCAGAGAGCAGGCACCGATCCGGACAACCGGAGAACTGACAGAGATCATACGGGGTGCGATCCCCATGAAAATACAAGCTACAGGAGGACATCCGGCCAAGAGGACTTTTCAGGCAATACGTATTGAGCTCAACCGGGAGCTTGACGTGCTCCGGGATTCCCTGGACGGCATGATCGATCTCCTGGATGACGGAGGAAGGATCTGTATCATTACATTCCATTCTCTGGAAGACAGGATCGTTAAGACCATTTTCCGAAAAAATGAAAATCCCTGTACCTGCCCGCCGGATTTTCCGGTCTGCGTATGCGGAAAGAAATCCAAGGGTAAGGTGATCACAAGGAAACCGATCTTACCGGGAAAAGAGGAAATGGAAGAGAATCCGAGGTCCAAAAGTGCGAAGCTTCGTATTTTTGAACGGAAAATGTAGTTGAGAGATGGAAGGTAGGCAAATGGCGAAGACAGGAAGAGGGACTACAGCCAGAAGAAATCGAAATACCGTCAGGAACAGCAGAGAAATGTATGTTCAGGGAAATGCGGTAAAACGGCTGCAGGAAGTTCCTCAGAGGACTGATCTGCCCGAGATACAGGAAAGGCGACGGCTGGCTCAGAAAAGAAAACAGAAATCCGCAGTACCTGTGACACCGGCAAAACAGGTGGTAAGCAGACAGGCACAGCGGAACCGGGAAAAGGCAATGGCCATGAACAAGGGGTTCGTTCTGTTTCTTACGGCAGTTTCCATCGCGGTACTTTTTACCTGTATCAATTATCTTCAGGTAAAATCCGAAATCACGGCGAGTATGAAAAATGTTGCAAATCTGGAATCTGAGCTTGCACAGCTGAAAGAAGATAACGATGCATATTACAGTCAGGTCACTTCTGCAGTGGATATCAGCGAGATCAAGAAAAAAGCTATCGGCGAGCTCGGAATGAAATATCCTTCGGAGGATCAGATACAGACCTATACCACAGAAGGAAACAGTTATGTGAGACAGTATCAGGATGTGGACACACACAAGTAACAGAAGTACAGTTTTTAAGCAGGTGATCGATTGAGTACAAGAAGGCGCAGGCCGGTAAAAAAAATAAATTACAGTATGAAGAAAAAGCTGGCAGTACTATTTTCCTTAGTGTTGCTGGCTTTAGTCGGTTTGGTGGCAAGAATTACCTATATCAATGCCACCAGCGGAAGCAAATATCGAAAGCAGGTGCTGAGTCAGGCTCAGCAGAAATATGAAAATCAGACACTTCCGGCAAAAAGAGGAGATATCTATGACCGGAACGGGAATATCCTGGCAACCAGCAACAAGGTCTATAATGTGGTCCTTGACTGTCTGGAGGTCAATAAGGATCAGGATTCCGTGGAGCCTACCATAAAGGCTCTTGTGGAAGTCCTGGGATTGGATGAAGATGAGATGCGGAAGCTTCTCACCGACAGCAGTACAAAAAAAAGTCAGTATCAGATCGTAAAGAAACAGATTTCCATGGACGACAAAAAAGCCTTCGAAAAATACGAAGATCCGGGGGACGACAGTGAACTGACTGCCACGCAGCTGAAAGAACGTTCCAGGATCACAGGTGTATGGTTTGAAGAAGATTATCTCAGATCTTATCCGTTTAATGAGACTGCCTGTGATACCGTTGGATTTACACTTTCCAGAGATGTGGCGGATGCCGGACTGGAAGGATATTACAATGCGACACTTACCGGCGTGGATGGAAGACAGTACGGATACATCAACAACAATTCCGATGTAGAACAGACGATCATCGAACCGACGGATGGCAAAAGCATTGAGACCTCGCTGGATCTGGGACTTCAGCAGATCGTGGAAAAATACGTAAATACCTTTGAAGAAAAGATGGGAGCCAAAAATGTAGGCGTGATCATCGAGGATCCGAAAACAGGAGAGATCCTGGCAATGGACGGCGGTGACCGTTATGACCTGAATAACCCGAGAGATCTTTCAAATGTGTATTCCCAGAGTGAGATCGCTGCTATGAACGATGAGGAAACCGTGGAAGCGCTGAACGGAATGTGGAGTAATTTCTGCGTGACAGATGCCTACGAGCCGGGATCGGTTGTAAAGCCCATCGTTATGGGCTCCGCACTTGAAATGGGAGCGATTTCCGAGAGCGATAATTTTGTCTGTGACGGCGGACAGTCTTTTGGAGCGGAAGGTGCGACTACTTTTATCAAATGTGCGGTATGGCCGGATGCTCACGGGACAGAAGCTCTTTCCGATGTCATTGCCAATTCCTGCAACGATGGTATGATGCAGATCGCAGCAAAGATGGGAAAAGATAATTTTCTTAAGACACAGAGCGTTTTCAATTTCGGAACAAGAACCGGTATCGATCTTCCCAATGAGGGAAGCGGTGTGATCCATACCAGCGATACCATGGGAGAAACGGAGCTTGCATGCTCTGCTTTCGGACAGGGCTATACACTGACCATGATACAGGAGATCAATGCAATGTGTTCTGTGATCAATGGAGGATACTACTATCAGCCTCATCTGGTGACGAAGATCAAGGACAGCAGCGGCGGAATCGTAAAAACGATCTCTCCGACACTGATGAAGCAGACGATTTCTGAGAAGATATCTGCAGATATCCGCTCCTACATGGCTGCCAGCGTAGACCATGGTACCAGCCGTACCTCCAAGGTGCAGGGCTACAGCTCCGGTGGTAAAACCGGTACTGCCGAGAAGCTTCCGCGAGGCAATGGCAAGTATCTGGTATCCTTTATCGGATTTGCACCGGTAGATGATCCGGCGCTTGTGATCTATGTAGTTGTGGATGAGCCGAAGGTAGATGATCAGGCAAGCAGTACGTACGCACAGTACATTGCACAGGGAATCCTTTCCGAAGCACTTCCGTATCTGAATGTACAGCCGGATGAGGCAGAGGATGGAGAAGTTCCGACTACAGAGCTGTGGGAACTTTTTAAGGGAATCAGCGATTCTGCAACAGGAACCGGCGCGGACGGGCAGAAGGAGGCAATTTCCGATGAGAATGTACCAAGTCCGCCGGAAGATGAGTCGGAGGACAGTGATACCGAAGATAATAACGATATGCAGAGCGAAGGTCTTACCAACGAGGAGGCCGGTCTGGAATAGATAAAAAGAATACCCTCTTAGGGGAACGTCATATATTACAGTGACGACCTCTGAGAGGGATTTTTTTATGATCCGGACCATGGTTTATCACAGGAAAAAAATATGGATGGTTTTTCTGATCTGCATAATGCTTCTTCTGGGACTTGTGGGAAGACTCTGGTATCTTATGAACGTTCGGGCAGAATATTATTCAAAAAAGGCGGAGGATCTTCATGAGAGGGAACGTGACATAAAAGCAGCCAGGGGAAAGATCCTGGACATCAGGGGAAATATTCTGGCAGATAACCGGACAGTCTGCACAGTATCGGTGATACACAGCCAGATCAAAGATCCTGAAAAAGTAATCCGTGTACTGTCCGGAGCATTGTCTGTAAAAGAAGAGGAAATCCGAAAAAAAGTTGAAAAAATTTCTTCTATTGAAAGAATACAGACAAACGTGGAAAAAAGCATTGGAGACAGGATCCGGGAATATGACCTTGAGGGAGTGAAAGTAGATGAGGATTATCGGAGATATTATCCTTATGGATCTCTCGCTTCAAAAGTACTGGGATTTACCGGAGGTGATAATCAGGGGATCATTGGTCTTGAAGTGAAATACGATGAGATCCTGAAAGGAGAGCCCGGAAAGATCCTCACAGTTACGGATGCACGTGGTGTGGAGATCGACGGAACCGGAGAACGGAGGAAGGAACCGGTGTCAGGAAATACTCTGCGTACCAGTCTGGATGTTAATATCCAGGAATATGTGCAGCAGGCAGCAGGTAAAGTCATGGAAGAAAAACAGGCGGAGAGAGTTTCCATACTGCTTATGAACCCTCAGAACGGAGAAATCTATGCCTGTGTCAATGTGCCTGAATTTGATCTGAACGATCCGTTTACTCTGAATACAGAAGAAACAGCAGCAGAGGGAGAAAAGAAGCAGGATCTTCTGAACCGGATGTGGAGAAACCCCTGCCTGAATGATACCTATGAACCTGGCTCGACTTTTAAGATCATCACTATGGCAGCAGGGCTGGAGGAAGGAGTGGTGTCAACAGAGGATCGTTTTTTCTGTCCGGGCTATAAGGTGGTGGAGGATCGGCGGATCCACTGTGCAAAGAGAACAGGACATGGTGCGCAGAGTTTTGTAGAAGGTGCCCAGAACTCCTGTAACCCGGTATTTATTGAGGTGGGTCTGCGGCTTGGAGCAGACCGTTATTATAAATATTTTAAACAGTTCGGACTTTTGAAAAAAACAGGAATAGATCTTCCGGGAGAGGCAGGAACGATCATGCATAACCCCAAAAATATGGGCGAGGTGGAGCTTGCCACGGTATCCTTTGGCCAGTCGTTTCAGATCACACCGATCCAGCTTGCAACAACCGTCAGTGGGATCATCAATGGCGGAAACCGGATCACACCTCATTTTGGGATCAGCGTGGAAAGTGCGGACGGAACAAAGGTGCGGACACTGGAATATCCGGTGGAAAGCGGGATCGTGTCCGGTGAGACTTCCCGGACAGTACGTACGATCCTGGAAACTGTAGTTTCAGAAGGCTCCGGAAAAAATGCCGGGATCCAGGGGTTTTCCATTGGGGGAAAAACAGCTACCTCTCAGACACTGCCCAGAGGCTCCGGCAGATATATTTCTTCATTTCTGGGGTTTGCCCCGGCAGAGGATCCGAAGGTCCTGGCTCTTTGTATCATCTATGCACCCCAGGGTATGTATTATGGTGGGATCATTGCTGCACCGGTGGTACGCAGTATTTTTGAAAATGTACTTCCCTATCTTGGAATCGAGAGGACAGTTACGGAAACTCCATTCGGGGAAAACCGGGCAGATGGGGTTGATTAATGAGGATAAAAGCCTTATACTGTTGAAGAAGTATAAAAAAACGAAAGAATTAGAGGTGTGAGGATGGAGTTTCATGTTGTGATCCCTGTGCTGATCTCATTTGCGATCAGCCTTGTATTAGGACCGATTGTTATCCCTTTTTTAAGAAGACTTAAAATGGGACAGACAGAGAGAGAGCTGGGTGTGCAGTCCCACCTGAAAAAGAACGGTACCCCTACTATGGGTGGGGTGATCTTTCTCATTGCAACAACTGTAACATCACTGTTTTATATCAGAGATTATCCGATGATCATCCCGGTACTTTTCCTGACACTGGGATTTGGACTGATCGGATTTCTGGATGATTATCTGAAGGTAGTTCTGAAGCGTTCTGACGGACTTCTGCCATGGCAGAAAATGGCACTGCAGATCGTTGTGACAGCTGTATTTGCTTTTTATCTTGTAAATTATTCCAACGTATCCCTGACTATGAAGATCCCGTTCTGGAGCGGACATTATCTGAACCTGGGATGGTTTGCGGTTCCGGTACTGTTCTTTGCGGTGATCGGTACAGTAAACGGAGTCAATTTTACGGATGGACTTGACGGACTGGCTTCCAGTGTTACCCTGATCGTGGCAGTATTCTTTACGGTGGTTTCCCTTGGAATGAACAGTGGTGTGGAACCGATCACCTGTGCAGTTGTGGGCAGTCTGATGGGATTTCTTCTGTTTAATGTATATCCTGCCAAGGTATTTATGGGAGACACCGGTTCTCTGGCATTGGGTGGCTTTGTGGCTGGTGTGGCTTATGCCATGCAGATGCCGCTGTTTATCATCCTGGTCGGACTGATCTACCTTGTGGAGGTATTGTCTGTTATGCTCCAGGTATCCTATTTCAAGGCAACACACGGAAAAAGAATCTTCAAGATGGCGCCTATCCACCATCATTTTGAGCTTTGTGGGTGGTCTGAGACACGAGTTGTTGCAGTGTTCTCTGTTGTAACTGCTATTATGTGCCTGATCGCTCTCCTGGCATTATAAGGAGGAACAGAAAAATGGATTTAAAAGGAAAAAAAGTTCTCGTTTTCGGAGCCGGAAAAAGCGGCATTGGAGCAGCTGATCTGCTTGGAAGTGCAGGAGCACAGCCGGTGATCTATGACGGAAACGCAGATCTTGATAAAGAGGCAGTTTTACATAAAACAAACGGAAAATACACCCCGGAGATCTGGGCCGGAGATTTTCCGGAGAGAGCGCTGGACAGTCTTGATCTTGTAGTGCTAAGTCCGGGAGTTCCCACAGACCTGCCGCTGGTAAAGAGCTTCTATGAAAAGGGCCTTCCGGTATGGAGCGAGGTGGAGCTTGCCTATCGTACAGGCAAGGGAGAGGTTCTTGCGATCACAGGAACCAACGGTAAGACAACAACAACAGCACTCCTCGGAAAGATCATGGGAGATGCCCGTGAATCTGTATTTGTTGTAGGAAATATCGGAACTGCATATACATCCAAATCATTGGAGATGAGGGAGGATTCCGTAACTGTTGCGGAGATCAGCAGCTTTCAGCTGGAGACTATTGACCAGTTCCGCCCGAAGGTAAGTGCGATCCTCAACATCACAGAGGACCATCTGAACCGTCATCATACCATGGAGGAATACATCCGTGTAAAAGAGCTGATCACCAAAAATCAGGGACCGGAAGATGTATGTGTTCTGAATTACGAGGATGAAGTCCTTCGTAAATTCGGTGAAAATATCGTTCCGAAGGTGGTATATTTCTCAAGTCTTCGCAAACTGGATCAGGGAATCTATCTGGACGGAGATCAGATCATGCTCAAAACAGAAAAAGAAGAGATCCCGATCGTAAAAACCGAAGAGCTTAAGATCCTGGGACGTCATAATCACGAGAATGTAATGGCAGCAGCCGCCATGGCATATTATGCGGGTGTTTCTGTGGAGAGTATCCGCAAGAGTGTCTGTGAGTTTGTGGCAGTTCCACACAGGATCGAGTATGTGACAGAGAAAAACGGTGTTGCATATTACAACGATTCCAAGGGAACCAATCCGGATGCGGCCATCAAGGGGATTCAGGCAATGAACCGTCCGACTCTTCTGATCGGCGGTGGCTATGACAAGGAATCCAGCTATGATGAGTGGATAGAATCCTTCGACGGAAAAGTCCGTTATCTTGTTCTCATCGGTCAGACGAAAGAGAAGATCAAAGCAGCAGCAGAACGTCTTGGATTTACAGATATCATCCTCTGCGAGGATCTGAAGGAAGCTGTCCGGGTCTGTGCGGAAAAAGCCAATCCCGGAGATGCAGTTCTGCTTTCACCGGCATGTGCGAGCTGGGGACAGTTTGATAATTATGAGCAGCGCGGTGACATGTTCAAGGAATACGTGAAAGCACTGTAATAATCCGAAAAATACATACATAAGCTGAAATAAAGACCACTGTGGAGGCCATGCATGAAGGCAGGACAGAAACAGACCGGAAAGACAGATACCGTTCTCTGGGTACTGGTTCTGATTCTGGTGGTATTGGGACTCGGGGCGCTTTTTTCGGCAAGTGAATATAATGGCAGAGTACGTTTCCACGACTCTGCCTATTATTTTAAAAAGCAGCTCTTTGCCACGGCACTGGGGCTGCTTGTTATGTATCTGGCATCACGGGTAGATTACCGGCTGTCTGTAAAGCTGGCGCCGGCTGCCTATATTTTTTCGCTTTTTCTGTCTGCTGCAGTCCTGCTTTTCGGACAGGAGATCAATGGATCGAAGAGGTGGCTGAACCTGGGGCCGCTTTCCTTTCAGCCGTCGGAGTTTTCCAAGGTGGCAGTGATATTGTTTCTGGTGTGGCAGATCAGCAATACAAAAAGCAAAACAACCGGATTCTGGTTTATCTGCAGGACTATGATGACTTTGCTTCCGGTAGCAGGTCTGGTGGGCTCCAATAACTTAAGCACAGCGGTGATCATTCTGGGGATCGGTGTGCTGCTGATCTTTGTGGCCAATCCCAGGTATCTGCAGTTTCTCGCGCTTGGAGGTGCGGGGATAGGATTTATTGTGGTTTTTCTTGCCGCGGAGAGTTATCGTCTGGAACGCCTGGCAATCTGGCGGGATCCGGAAAAATATGAAAAAGGATTTCAGACCATACAGGGCCTGTATGCAATCGGAAGCGGAGGGATCTTCGGCAAGGGGTTCGGGAACAGTCTGCAGAAGCTGGGATTTGTCCCGGAAGCCCAGAATGATATGATATTTTCTATTGTGTGTGAGGAAACGGGGATACTGGGAGCCTTTCTGACACTTTTTCTGTTTGGTATTCTGATCTGGAGGCTTTGTATTCTGGCATTAAACTGCCGGGATCTGCAGGGAACGCTGCTGTGCGCCGGGATCATGGCACATATGGCAATACAGGTAGTCCTGAATGTTGCAGTAGTAACGAATACGATTCCCAACACCGGGATCACTCTGCCCTTTGTAAGCTATGGCGGAACTTCTGTTGTTTTTCTTCTGGGGGAAATGGGGCTGGCCTTAAGTGTCAGCAGTCACAGACATGGAAGGATCACATAGAATAACAAGTAAGAGGCCCTTTTAGGAGTGGAATACTTGAATGAGATCGATGAGATCATCGTGACCGGAGGCAGGCCGCTGCATGGAAGCGTCCGGATCCAGGGGTCAAAAAATGCGGCACTTCCGGTTATGGCAGCAGCACTCTTAAGTACCGGGACCAGTGTACTGCGGGGATGCCCGAGAATCAGTGATGTGTATTTGATGGAAAAGATCCTGAAATATCTGGGGGCAGAAACCTGGTGGGAAGGTCAAGATCTTTATCTGGACTGCAGCCATGCGGACGGCACCATGATACCGGAGTGTTATTCCGGAAAAATGCGTTCTTCCGTGATCTTAATGGGAGCAATGCTGGGGCGGAGCAAAAAGGCACAGACAGGATATCCCGGCGGCTGTGTGATCGGGAAGCGGCCGGTGGATCTTCATATCCAGGTTTTGCGCCGCCTTGGGGCAGCTGTGGTGGAAAACGGCGGGATGATCCGGGCATCCTGTGGAAAACTCCGAGGTGCAGAGATGTTTTTTCAAAAAAGAAGTGTAGGCGCTACAGAACAGGGCATTCTGGCAGCGGTCCTTGCAGAGGGGAAAACAGTCCTTAACGGCTGCGCCTGTGAACCGGAAATTTATTGGCTTTGCCATTATCTTACCGGAATGGGTGCAAAGATCCGGATTCGTGAAAATGGCTGTATCTGTATTGAAGGGGTGGAGAAGCTTGAAGCTGGCGATGGCTGCATTCCACCAGACCGTATTGTCGCCGGAACCTATCTCATGGCAGCGGCGGCAACCAGAGGAGAGATCATCCTGGAAAATCCGCCTCTGGAGGAAATGGATGGAATCCTGGACGTATATCGGAAAATGGGTGGACAATGCCGCAGGGTAGGTGGTAAACTAATAGTCAACGGAAAAAATACAGGTTTTCCCCTGGAGCTTCTGGAAACAGAAGTTTATCCGGGATTTCCTACAGACCTGCAGTCTCCTGCGATGGCGGTACTGGCCACGATCCCGGGAGTGAGCAGGATCCGCGAGAAGATTTTTGAAGACAGATATAAAACAGCTTCATGGCTCTGTAAAATGGGAGCACAGATCCAGATCCGGGATGGAGTTGCTGTGATATACGGAGGGCAGCCCCTGACCGGTTGTACTGTGGAAGCAGAGGAACTTCGCGGTGGTGCGGCACTTGTGATCGCAGCACTTGCCGCGCAGGGGATTACCAGGATCCGGGGCTGTTGTTTCATAGAAAGAGGCTATGAACATATCTGTGAGGATCTGACCGCACTGGGCGGTCTGCTGATAAAGGACAGAGGAACTTTATGAAAACATCAAAAAAAAAGCCACTGAAAGCAGTTGGCGGACTTCTTGTCCTGCTGCTGGCAGGAATTATTTTCTTTTTTACGTATTATCAGGTAGATGAAGTGCAGGTGATGGGCAGCAGCCATTATTCTGAAAAACAGATCAGGAAGATGGTGCTTAGGGGGCCGCTGGCATCCAATTCTGTTCTTGCACCGCTTCTTTATACTAAGCAGAACACAAAGGATGTTCCCTTTATAGAAGGCTATACCGTAACAAGGCTGAACCGGCACACCATCTGTGTCAGTGTGAAGGAGAAGGACATCGTTGGCTGTATCCCTTATCTGGACAGTTATATTTATTTTGACAGAAACGGTATTTTTGTGGAAGGATCCACGGAACGTAACGAAAAAATCCCGTTTTTTGACGGGATCAAAGTCAAAAAAGTGATCCAGAACGAGAAACTCCCCATCAAGGATGAAACGGTGATGAACACGGCAGTTGCTCTTTCTACTATTTTTGCAAAAAATGATAAGGTTCCGGATCACATTGAATTTGAAGACGACGGACAGATCAGTCTTGTTTACGGGGATATCACAGTTAAACTTGGAAAGGATGAATATCTGGAAGACAAAATGACCAGAGTTCTGGCTATCCTTCCGATGATTTCCGAAAAAAAAGGAATTCTCCATGCAGAAAATGTAAATGATAATTCCAAGAACATTACCCTGGAGCAGGAACAGGATGAGAGCCAGACTTCCGCAGAAAACTGGACCGGAGGCTATGATGAGGAAGGAAATTACACCGGAGAAGGCGAATACGACGAAAATGGCAACTATGTAGGACCGAAACCGCAGACGGATCTGGAGTATGCGCAGGAAAACTGGGTAGGTGGCTATGATGAAGAGGGAGATTACACAGGCAGTGGTGAGTACGATGCCAACATGACCTATGTAGGCGAAGCTCCCACAGAAGAAACCATGGCAGAAAAAGGAAACTGGAAGGGCGGTTACCGGGAAGACGGAGGCTATGACGGAGTCAGTGAATATGACCGTGATGGCAATTACGTAGGCACTCTGGAGGATTATCAGGCTTCGGCAGAAAGCTCCGGAGACGGAACAGACTCCGAAGATCCAGATGCTCAGAGTACGGATACCGGAGATACAGAAAATGAAGAAGACTCTTCAGACAGCAGTACGGACAGCACCGAGGAAGAGGCTGATTACAGCAGTGATCAGGAAGAAGGAGCTGAGGATTATGATGAAAATTCGTACAGCGATTACAGTGATGAGTCCGATTATGAGTAAAGATAAAAAAGCTTTCTTAATATATAGTACCAGTATTTGGACATTTTGCCAGAGATTGTTTTGTAAATGTTTCGGTTAATAGAAACAGTGCCGAAATTTAGTGAAAAAAGTATAAAAAAACAAAATTAATGGTTGATTAATTACCGAAAAAAATATATGATATAACTATGTGTATATGTAGCTTGGAATAGATTATTACACTGAATCGGATATCAGGTAGAAATAAAGGAGGAAGTACATTGTTAGAGATAATGACGAATGAGGCTGAGTCTTCTGCGAAAATTATTGTAATTGGAGTAGGCGGCGCAGGTAATAATGCGGTAAACAGAATGGTGGAAGAGGCCATTGGCGGAGTTGAGTTTGTAGGTGTTAATACCGATAAACAGGCTCTGACACTGTGTAAAGCTCCGACTGTACTTCAGATTGGTGAGAAAATTACGAAAGGTCTCGGCGCCGGTGCACAGCCGGAGGTTGGACAGAAGGCAGCTGAGGAGAGCATTGAGGAAGTTAAGAAGATCATCGAGGGAGCGGACATGGTTTTCGTTACCTGTGGTATGGGAGGCGGAACCGGAACCGGAGCTGCTCCTGTGATCGCCGGTGCGGCAAAAGAGATGGGTATCCTGACTGTCGGTGTTGTTACCAAGCCTTTCCGTTTTGAAGCAAAGACCCGTATGAACAATGCACTTGCGGGAATCGAAAATCTGAAGAAAGCAGTTGACACATTGATTGTCATCCCAAATGACAAATTACTTGAAATCGTTGACAGAAGAACAACCATGCCGGAAGCACTGCGTAAGGCTGATGAGGTTCTTCAGCAGGCAGTACAGGGTATTACAGACCTGATCAATCTGCCGGCTCTGATCAACCTTGACTTTGCAGATGTGCAGACAGTCATGACAGACAAGGGAATCGCTCATATCGGTATCGGTGAGGCAAGAGGTGATGACAAGGCTATGGAGGCTGTACAGCAGGCGGTATCTTCTCCGCTTCTTGAGACAACCATCAAGGGCGCTACTCATGTGATCATCAACATTTCCGGAGATATTTCTCTTATGGATGCCAACGATGCTGCAAGCTATGTACAGGAGCTTACAGGTGAGGATGCAAACATCATCTTTGGTGCTATGTATGATGATTCTGTTGCAGATTATGCGAGAATTACAGTTATTGCTACAGGTCTTACAGACAATAACCTTCAGAACACACCATTTGGAAACAGAGCTTCCAATTCTGTATTCGGAAACACCAAAAAAACAAGCCAGTCACAGCCAGGCGGTATGAACCTTAACATGCCAAGCTTCAGCCTGCCGACTATGAATTCCACACAGTTTGGAACAAAGGCTCCTACAAGCACTGTTCAGAAAAAGGATATCCAGATCCCGGATTTTCTTAAGAACAGATAATAAATGAACAGGATAAGATCCGGCAGAGACTCCATCTGGAACGCTGCCGGATCTTTTTGACTTTCTGATCAAAAGAAACAGGAATGTCTGCTCTGTATGGAAACAGGATTTCTGTTCAGGATATCAGCATTCGCAGCTGAAAGTATCACATTTTGTATCACAGCAGCGATGCGCATTGGCACCGGATACATTGATGGAAGCTGCGGTGCATTTGCAGTGCTCATTGTAGGTGCAGTTGTGTGCTTTGCAGTCGATGTTAATGGTCTCACACCCACAGCAGGGATCTGCGGAATTTTTTACAGCACACTCTTCCTGGTCACGGAAGCTTTCACAGGCGGTGTCGTCCGCATAACGAGCATCTGCACCTTCGACACTGATGGATCCCCTGGAGCAGAGAGAATTTTTGTTATAGCAGCAGTTGTGTGCGGAGCATTTAAGACTTGTCATAAAAGTGTCCTCCTGATAATTATGATTTTACCGGAAACCGTCAGCCTGCCGGAATGCGCATCCTGTCTGATCGTCAGCACTGCGGTAAGGCTTGACAGATTCCGATGTTGCATAGTATGTCCGGAAGAAGAAAAATTTATACTCAAAAAATTAATACAGAATAATATAAAAAACAGTTGACAAATAGCAGACACCATGGTATCCTCTTAAAGTACGTAGCGAAAAGAAAGCAGAGTTCACTCTCACCTTAGCGCTGAAGATAAGCGACTCAGGTCAATATTGCACAGTACTGCGAACAGACCAATCATCAGTGCGCAGGTGTAATTATTTGAAGTGTGGACATCTGTCTGCGCTTTTTTTGTGCGGCTTAAGCTACATTAATGAGAAAGAAAAAAATAATTCTATCATGTTCATGGAGGTGTACAACAATTAGCGGTTTAATGATTAACGAACAGATCAGAGACAGAGAGGTACGCTTGATTGGTCCGGACGGAGCTCAGCTTGGAATCGTGTCCGCCAGAGAAGCGATGGCGAAAGCGCAGGAGGCAGGACTTGACCTTGTAAAGATTGCCCCACAGGCGAAACCGCCGGTATGCAAGATCATCGATTACGGTAAATACCGTTACGAGCTTGCAAGAAAAGAAAAAGAGGCCAGAAAAAAGCAGAAAACCATCGATGTCAAAGAAGTGCGTCTTTCCCCGAACATTGATACGAATGATTTGAAGACGAAGGTAAATGCAGCAAGAAAGTTCCTTAGCAAGGGCGACAGAGTTAAGGTTACACTTCGTTTCCGCGGAAGAGAGATGGCACATATGTCCAGCAGTAGGCATGTGCTTGATGACTTCGCAGATCTTCTGTCCGATATAGCGACTGTAGAGAAGGCTCCGAAGGTAGAAGGCAGAAGCATGACTATGTTTCTGACTGAGAAACGGTAGATATCTCAGTCTTCACGGCAACAGCCGGGCAGAACGGGATGCTATATAAAATTTAGAAGTACCAAATCAAGGAGGAATTCATAATGCCAAAAATTAAAACTTGCAGAGCAGCAGCAAAGCGCTTTAAAAAAACAGGTACAGGAAAATTAGTAAGAAATAAAGCCTACAAGAGCCATATCCTTACAAAGAAATCTCAGAAGAGAAAGAGAAATCTGAGAAAATCTACTGTTGTTGATTCTACTAATGTAAAGAGCATGAAGAAAGTATTACCATATTTATAAGATAGAGAAGACGAACAGGAGGAGAATTAAGAAATGGCAAGAATTAAAGGCGGATTAAACGCAAAGAAAAGACATAACCGTACATTAAAACTGGCAAAAGGCTACAGAGGAGCCCGTTCCAAACAGTATAGAGTAGCAAAACAGTCTGTAATGAGAGCTCTTACAAGCTCCTATGCAGGAAGAAAACAGAAGAAACGTCAGTTCAGACAGCTCTGGATCGCTCGTATCAACGCAGCAGCAAGAATGAACGGACTTTCCTACAGCAAAATGATGCACGGCCTTAAGGTTGCAAACATCGACATCAACAGAAAGATGCTTGCAGAGATGGCTGTTAACGATGCAGCAGGCTTCACAGCTCTTGCTGAGATCGCTAAGAAAGCAATCGCATAAGTAAAGTATTAAGAGACGAAGGAGTCCAGGGAATTTTTCCCTGGATTTTTTTGTAAAAAAATTCAGACAATTTGCCGAAAAACGACACAAGCTGTACAGCGGACAAGTGTCCGTGTTGTGCAATCAGACGAAAAACAACAGATAACTAAATTTGCCCTTGAAATAAAAAATATGCGATGCTATAATTTTACCATTAAACATTAGTAACGCGACAAAGCGCAGGAGGAGAGATTATTATGAAGAATTGGAAGAAAGTAATCGGCGTTGCATCAGCAGCAGCGATGACAGCAGCTATGATGATGCCTGCATCCGTTTTTGCGGCAGAGGATGAGACATTTAAGATCGGTGTGATCGGACCGATGACAGGTGATTACGCACAGTACGGTACCAACGTATACAACGCAGCCAAGATCGCAGCTGATGAGATCAACGAGAACGGTGGATTCAACGGATATAAAGTAGAGATTCTTGACGCAGGTGATGACCAGGGAGATCCGGAGAAGGCTGTTAACGCATACAATGACCTGATCGATAAAGGAATGCAGATGCTCTGTGGAACTGTAACATCCGGTTCCTGTATCGCAGTAGGAGCTGAGGCAGCTGAGGATACATTCCTCTTCACACCATCTGCAACAGCACTTGACTGTATCACAGCAGGAACAAACGAGTTCCGTATGTGCTTCACAGACCCGGCACAGGGAACCAAATCTGCTCAGTACATTTCCGAGCACAAACTTGCAACGAAAGTAGCAGTACTTTATGATTCCGCTGCTGACTACAACTCCGGTGTACATGACGCATTCGTTGCAGCAGCTGCTGATGACGGACTTGAAGTAGTTGCAGATGAGGCTTACACAACAGACAGCAACACAGACTATTCTGTACAGCTTGCAAAGATCAAGAAGAGCGGCGCTGAGCTTCTTTTCCTTCCGAACTACTATTCCGACAATGCGCTGATCCTTCAGCAGGCATCTGAGGCAGGCCTTGACATTAAATTCTTTGGTGTAGATGGCATGGATGGTATCCTCAATGTAGAGAACTTCGATAAATCCCTTGCAGAGGGTGTTATGCTTCTGACACCATTCTCCGCAACAGCTACAGATGAGAAGAGCCAGAACTTCGTAAAAGCATACGGCGATGCTCACAACGGTGAGATCCCGAACCAGTTTGCGGCAGATACATATGATGTACTTTACGCAATGCAGCTTGCAGCTGACGATGCAAAGATCACACCAGATATGGAAAATGCAGACATCAGTGCAGCAATGAGCGCATCCATGGCAAACATCGAGCTTGACGGACTTACCGGAAAAGCAAAATGGACCGAGGATGGCGAGTGTGATAAAGAGCCGAAAGCATTCGAGATCAAAGACGGTGCTTATGTAGAGATGAAATAAGGAATTTCTGTTAACGTTAGGGGTCAGGGGACGGTCACCTTTAGTGGGAACCGTCCCCTTTTTCCCTTATCAATAAACAATTAAAAGAGGTGCGTTATGAGTTTTATATCTTATTTAAAAGACGGCATCAGTCTTGGCAGTATCTATGCGATCATCGCACTTGGATATACCATGGTTTATGGTATTGCCAAGATGCTGAACTTTGCACACGGAGATGTTATCATGGTGGGAGCTTATATCATCCTTACCTGTATCACAAGAGGCGGCATGTCACCGATCCTTGCTGTGATCCTTTCCGTTGTGATCTGTACACTGCTTGGTGTTGTCATTGAGAAGGTAGCTTACAGTCCACTTAGAAAAGCTTCCTCAAACCTGGCCGTTCTTATCACGGCTATCGGTGTCAGTTATCTGCTTCAGAACCTGGCACTTCTGATCTTCGGCGCAGATGCCAAGAGTTTCGTAGCTGTTATCAAAGTTCCGTCCATCACACTATTTGACGGTGAGCTTACCATCAAGGGAATCACCATCGTAACCATCCTTGCATGTATCATTATCATGGTGGGACTTTCCCTCTTTGTAAAAAAGACAAAACCTGGCCGTGCCATGCAGGCGGTTTCCGAGGACAGAGATGCGGCACAGCTGATGGGAGTTAACGTCAATGCGACAATTTCCCTCACATTTGCCATCGGTTCCGGACTTGCAGCGATCGCAGGCCTTCTGCTCTGTCAGACTTATCCGACACTGACTCCGTACACAGGAGCCATGCCTGGTATCAAAGCTTTCGTAGCTGCTGTATTCGGTGGAATCGGTTCGATTCCGGGAGCTATGGTCGGCGGCATCCTTCTGGGAATCATCGAGATCTTCGGAAAAGCTTATATTTCTTCCCAGGTTGCAGATGCGATCGTATTTGCAGTCCTGATCGTCGTGCTTCTTGTAAAACCTACCGGACTGTTCGGCAAGAACATCCAGGAGAAAGTGTAAGGTGGCCGATATGAAGAATATGAAAAACAAAACAACAAAAAATAACATGATCAACTATGGAATTGTCATTGTGCTTTTTGTGATCGTACAGGCACTTTCCTCAACTGGAAATCTTTCCAGACTTCTTATGGGACTTCTTGTTCCCCTTTGTGTTTATACCATTGCATCAGTTTCCCTGAACCTGGTAGTCGGTTTTTCTGGTGAGCTGAGCCTTGGACATGCGGGCTTCATGTGCGTGGGAGCTTTTTCCAGTGCCCTGTTTTCACAGGTTGCTGCAGACTCCATTCCGCAGGTTCCTCGCTTTATCCTTGCAATCCTTGTAGGTGCGGTAGTTGCAGCACTGTTCGGTGTGATCATCGGTATTCCGGTACTTCGTCTCCGCGGTGACTACCTGGCTATTGTTACACTGGCTTTTGGTGAGATCATCAAGAACCTGATCAATGTACTTTACATTGGCGTGGATGACAAAGGACTTCACGTTGCAACAAGTGCAGCCGGTCTTCATCTGGAAGCCGGCGGAAAGCAGATTCTCAAAGGTGCCCTTGGTATTTCGGGAACAGCAACTCTTTATAAAGATATCAAGAATTACTTTTTCCTGATCGGCGTGATCCTGCTTCTTCTCACATTGTTTATTGTACAGAACCTTGTAAACTCCAGAAGCGGACGTGCTATTATGTCAACCAGGGACAACCGTATTGCAGCGGAGTCTGTAGGAATCAATATCACCAGATATAAGCTGCTGGCATTTACCATTTCTGCAGCCCTTGCAGGAGTGGCAGGTGTGCTGTATGCACATAACCTTTCTCTTCTTAAGGTTTCTGTATTTGATTACAACATGTCCATCCTGGTACTGGTATATGTGGTACTTGGCGGGATCGGAAATATCAGAGGATCGATCATTGCAACCATTATCCTCTATGCACTGCCTGAGCTTCTCCGTGGATTCGCAAACTACCGTATGCTGATCTATGCTATCGTACTGATCATCATGATGCTCTTTAACTGGGCACCGGCAGCAAGAGACTGGAGAGCACGTATGGTAGAGAAATTCAAAGGCAAAAAAGAGAAAAAGGAGGTGGCCTGATCATGGCAATGCTGGAAGTAAATAATCTGTCTATCCAGTTCGGCGGTCTTCGTGCTGTTGACGGCTTTAATATGACCATTGAGAAGGGACAGCTCTATGGACTGATCGGACCTAACGGCGCCGGTAAGACAACAGTATTCAATCTTCTCACAGGCGTGTATAAGCCTACCGAGGGAATCATTAAACTGGACGGCCAGGACATCACAGGAAAAAGCACCATTGAGATCAACAAGGCCGGAATCGCTAGAACTTTCCAGAATATCCGTCTTTTCAAGGATATGCCGGTTCTTGACAATGTAAAAGTAGGACTTCACAATCATCATCCATATTCCACACTGACCGGGATCTTAAGACTGCCGAAATATTACAAGGTAGAAAAAGAGATGAACGAACGTGCCATGGAGATACTGAGGGTGTTTGATCTGGATAAGGAAGCAGACACTCTGGCAGGTAACCTGCCTTATGGTAAACAGCGTAAGCTGGAGATTGCCAGAGCTCTTGCCACAGAGCCGAAGCTTCTTCTCTTGGATGAGCCGGCGGCTGGTATGAACCCGAATGAGACACAGGAGCTGATGGATACTATCCGTTTTGTGCGGGAGCATTTTGATATGACTGTTCTTCTGATCGAGCACGACATGAAACTGGTGGGCGGTATCTGTGAGGAACTTACAGTTCTGAACTTCGGTCAGGTACTGATCCAGGGTGAGACATCTGCAGTGCTGAAAGACCCGACGGTTATCACTGCATATCTGGGAGAATAAGGAGGAACGAGACAATGGCAATGTTGGAAGTAAAGGACCTCCAGGTCTATTATGGTGTGATCCAGGCTCTGAAGGGAATTTCTTTTCATGTAAATCAGGGAGAGGTTATTGCGCTGATCGGTGCCAACGGTGCCGGAAAGACAACCACACTTCAGACACTTACCGGAATTCTTTCTCCGAAGTCCGGAAGCATTGTGTTTGAGGGAAAAGACCTCACAAGAACACCAGCCCATAAGATCGTAGAAATGGGAATGGCACACGTTCCGGAAGGAAGACGAGTATTTGCGGATATGTCCGTTTATGAGAATCTTCTTCTTGGAGCTTACACAAGAAAAGACAAGGCAGAGATCGCAGAGAGCCTTGCTGGTGTATACAAGAGATTTCCGCGTCTGGAAGAACGTAAAGGACAGCGTGCAGGAACACTTTCCGGTGGTGAACAGCAGATGCTTGCCATGGGACGTGCACTGATGAGCAGACCAAGGATCATTTTGATGGATGAGCCGTCCATGGGTCTGTCGCCGATTTTTGTAAATGAGATTTTTGACATTATCCGCGAGGTAAGTGAGAGCGGAACTACAGTGCTTCTGGTTGAGCAGAATGCGAAGAAGGCTCTTTCCATTGCGGACAGAGCGTACGTTCTGGAAACAGGAAGCATTACTATGGATGGAAAGGCAGAGGATCTTCTGAATGACGAGGCCGTTCAGAAGGCATATCTTGGAGAGTAGGGGGAAAGACATGGATAATTTCGTAATTACCATTGCAAGACAGTATGGAAGCGGTGGACGTACCATCGGAGAGGAGCTTGCAAAGAAATTAGGGATTTCTTACTATGACAAGGATATCATCCGCATGGCATCTGAGGAGAGCGGCATTCATGAGCAGCTCTTTGGAAGGGCAGATGAAAATGTCAGCACAAAGCAGAGATTTTTTGCAAAGTCCGGAATCTACAAGGGTGAGCTGATCCCGCCTCAGAGCAAGGATTTTACATCCGATGAGAACCTGTTTAATTATCAGGCAAAGGTGATCCGGCAGCTGGCAGAAACAGAGTCCTGTGTGATCATCGGACGTTGTGCAAATATGATCCTGAAGGATTATTCCAATGTTCTTCGTGTGTTTGTTTACGGAGACTGGGATTTCCGTATCCGTGAGGCAAGTAAGAAACTCAGCGGAACTACAAAGGATATTGAGAAATTTATGCATAAGGATGACAAACGCAAAGAAGATTTCTGCAAACGTTTCATGGGTGTTGACTGGGCAGACATGACGAAATATAATCTGTGCCTGGATAACGGTACCCTTGGTTATGAGAAATGCGTGGAGGAGATCGAGAGTGCACTTGAGATCCTGAAAAAATAAGACATATATCAGAGAATATTCCCCGGGAAAGAAAAGCCAAAAGTCTTTTCCCGGGGATTTTTTCATATATTGTGGAAAAGTATATTTGATCCGGCGGGAAATATGGATAAGCGAAAAAAATATTTCTGTGTAGTGGCAATGGTATTGATCCTGCTCAGCGGATATGGAAAAATCTCAGACAGTGCATTTCGGATGCGGGTGACCAGAATGATCGCCGGTGAGGGGATGTTCCGGCTGGTGGCGGCGCAGTACAGACAAAAAGTAGCAGAACCGGTGGCTGAGACAGCCTCTGACAGAAGCGAAAAAGAGGATCGTCCACGTGTGGCTCTTACCTTTGATGATGGACCGCATGCAACATATACACCTCTGCTTCTGGATGGCCTGCGGAAGCGTGGGATCCATGCCACATTTTTTCTTATGGGAAAAAATATCCGGGGAAATGAGGAGATCGTAACGCAGATGCAGAGAGACGGTCATCTCATCGGTAATCACACGTATGATCACGTGCAGCTTGATAAGCTTCCCGGTGATCAGGCCTGTCAGCAGATCATAAAGACGAATAATGAGATCTACGAGATCACCGGAGAATATCCCATGTATCTTCGCCCGCCCTACGGTGCATGGCCGAAGGATCTGGAGCTCTGTGTGACCATGCTGCCGGTATTTTGGGATGTGGATACCCTGGACTGGAAATCAAAAAATGTCCGTTCTGTGGAAAATATCGTAAAAAGACAAGTGAAGGATGGCTCCATTATCCTGATGCATGACAGCTTTTCTACATCCGTGGAAGCGGCCCTGGAGATCGCGGATATGCTTACGGAAGAAGGATATGACCTGGTAACTGCAGATCAGCTGCTGGTGATGTAACTGTGATTTGCCGAAAAGGCAGAAACGATTGCTTTTTTATGTGCAAACAGGTAAAATTATAAAAATAAGGAATCTGTCCGTATGCCGGAAACAAATGAAACGATCGTTGCCGGATACAGATCTATGAAAAGAATACGGATCGTGAATATCTGCTTTTTACAGAAAATACAGGAGTGAAAGCCATGGATTTATTTGAATACGCAAAGTCAAAAACGCTGGATCAGGAGTCACCTCTTGCATCCAGGCTGCGTCCGCGAACGCTGGATGAGGTGGTGGGACAGCAGCACATCGTAGGAAAAGATAAATTGCTGTATCGTGCCATAAAGGCGGATAAGCTGACATCTGTTATCTTTTACGGCCCTCCGGGAACCGGAAAGACCACCCTGGCAAAAGTCATCGCCAATACCACAAGCGCCAGCTTTACCCAGATCAATGCAACCGTAGCAGGGAAGAAAGATATGGAAGCAGTTGTAAAGCAGGCACAGGACGATCTCGGCATGTATGGAAAAAAGACCATTCTGTTCATTGATGAGATCCACCGTTTCAACAAGGGACAGCAGGATTATCTTCTTCCCTTTGTGGAGGACGGAACCATCATTCTTATCGGGGCCACAACAGAGAATCCATATTTTGAGGTAAACGGAGCGCTTCTTTCAAGATCGATCATCTTTGAATTGAAGTCCCTGGAGATACCGGAGATAAAGGAACTGATCTTGCGTGCGGTTAACGATCCGGAACGTGGAATGGGAAGCTATGGGGCGGTGATCGAGGAGGATGCTCTGGAGTTTCTGGCAGATATGGCAGGAGGAGACGCCAGAAGCGCCTTAAACGCCATAGAACTGGGAATCCTCACCACACCCCGTGATACAGACGGTAAGATCCATCTGACCCTTGAGGTGGCTTCTGAGTGTATCCAGAAGCGGGTGGTGCGCTACGATAAGAACGGGGACAATCATTATGATATCATTTCTGCCTTTATCAAGAGCATGCGAGGCTCCGACCCGGATGCGGCAGTCTATTATCTGGCAAAAATGCTCTATGCAGGAGAAGATGTGAAATTTATCGCAAGAAGGATCATGATCCTTGCTTCCGAAGATATCGGAAACGCAGATCCCCAGGCCCTCTGCGTGGCAACGGCAGCAGCACAGGCAGTGGAACGTGTGGGAATGCCGGAGTCCCAGATCATTCTTTCCCAGGCAGTTACCTATATGGCCTGTGCACCCAAGAGCAATTCTGCAGTAAATGCCATACAGGAAGCCATGCGCTGCGTGAAGGCGAAGAAGACAACCGTTCCGGTGCATCTGCAGGATGCCCATTATGGTGGCCACGAAAGTCTGGGTCATGGTATCGGATATAAATATGCCCATGATTATCCGAACCACTATGTAAAACAGCAGTATATGCCATCAGAAATCGAAGGAGAACATTTTTACGAGCTCAGTGATATGGGATATGAAAAGAAACTGAAAGAGCATATGAAGAAGATCCACGAAGAAGCGAAATAAATGAATATAAGTAAAACGGAGGAGCCTCTCAGAGAAGCTCCTCCATTATTTTGTCATAAACATTCTGGTATTTATAAGGCCAGCTTTCACATACAGACTGTGCAGCAGCAAGATTTGGCACATTGATGCTGAGATCAACGATGCTGACGCCGCTTTCGATGATCCGCAGACGTACCGAGTAGCTACCCTCTTTGGTGGGATAGTAATCTGCAGGAGTCAGGAGATGTTCTTCGATCTTGCAGTGGAGGGAATTGAGATATTCTTCCACTTCTTTCTTGATGTCAGAGGAAAGTTCTTTGGAAAAATATTTCAGAGTGTTTTTTCCCTCGGAGGTCAGTCGATAGTAACTGCGGTTGGACTGTGAAGACATTTCCACCAGATCTGCCTCCACAAGTTCGGAAACTGCCTGCTGGAGCTGAAAATAATTGGTGTATTTCCGGTCCAGGATAAAATCGGTGATCTGGGAATTTGTGAGATCCCCATCGGAATTCTGCAGCATATATAAAATAATAAGCTTATAGGTTGTAAAAGGTGATGCCATAAGAATCCTCCTTTTTACTGGCTGCGGGAAAGGGCTTCGAGAGCTTTTCCCTGAAAACTTGCTCTTTCTTTCATCCGGTGATGAAGAAGGTTTAAAACTTCTCGTTTGCGGCTGGCCCATAAAGGTGCGATCAGCAGATCCTTCGGTCCATCGCCGGTGACCCGGTGGATCACGATATCCGGTCTGAGATGTTCCAGACAGTCAATGACAAGGTTCAGATACTCGTCCCGTTCATAAGTGCGGAAAAGACCGGCTTCATGATCAGCGGCAAGATCTGTACCACGCAGTACATGAAGAAGCTGCAGCTTGATCCCCTGGATATCCATGGCGTTCAGATAAGCCATTGTTTCCAGGATATCCTTCCGGCTTTCACCGGGAAGCCCCAGGATGGTGTGGACGATCACTTCGATGCCGCCTGCGCGGAGATTTTTTACTGCGGTATCAAAACAGGACAGTGGATAGCCGCGCCGTATATATCTGGCGGTATCTTCATGGATAGTCTGGAGTCCCAGCTCCACCCACACCGGTTTGATCTGGTTCAGGGAATAAAGAAGATCCAGTACATCATCTCCCAGACAGTCCGGTCTGGTACCAATGGACAGTGCCACGATATCCGGATGGGAGATGGCTTCTGTGAAGATCTTACGCAGGTGTTCCACAGGAGCATATGTGTTTGTATATGCCTGAAAATAGGCGATATATTTATGGATCGGGCGTTTGGAAGAGAGACTTTTGATCTGTGTGTTGATCTGCTCTGTAATGGAAAGAGCGGCGTTTGCTGCAAAATCTCCGCTTCCGCCCTGGCTGCAGAAGATGCAGCCTTTTTTGCCCAGGGTGCCGTCACGGTTGGGACAGGACATGCCGCCGTTTAATGCAACCCGGTAGACCTTTTCGCCGTATCGCTCCCGGAGCATATAGTCCAGAGAATGATAAGGCTTGTCGTTCCAGCGCTTCATTATGCCTCTTTCGGTTCGTTTTTCTCTTCGCCGTTTTCTTCGTTTTCATCTTTCGGTATATAGTTATCGAAGATCTTTACAAAGATCTTCGATTTCCAGTACGCCAGCGTAGAAAATCCCATCAGAATAAAAAGCATGATCAGGATGGATGTAAACCGTGCGTAGCTCACATAAGCAAAAAGCCACATCAGTAGGAGTGGGGACGCAGAGATCACAAGCATCAAAAGTGTCAGCGGAAGATGGCGGACGGACATCAGGAATGCATTTACAAAGGTATTCTTGACGGAATTAAAAAATTTGGAAAGGATCGGATAAATGTACAGAAGGATCATCGCATAGATCAGTGCAAATGCAATGAACAGACTGAAAAGTCCTTTGTACATAGCTCCGCTTCCGACTCTGGCGATCCGAAGATCGATAAACAGAACAGCAGCGGTGAGGAGCATGATGATATTGATGATGGTCGCCTGTTTGAAGTTCTGTTTGAAGGAGTGGAAAAAGCTGCGGGCAATATAGGATTCCTCGTCTCTTGCCATCTTTAGTGTGACATAGTAGAGAGCTGTTATGGAGGCGCCTGCGGTGACAACCGGAATGCAGCAGAGGATGCACAGAAAATTCAGAAGAAGCAGGTCTGCTACGCGTCCCATGAACACGAAGAATTTGTTGTCCATGTTGAAAAAACGATTCATTTGATAAGTCTCCTTTTCTTTTGGATATTATTTTAAGTATACCCAATCACAGCAGAAAAAGCAAATCCCAAATGTTTTCCGGGGCAGTGGAAATGGGAAAATCATGTGTCCGCCATAGAAAGACAAAAAAGAGAAATAGTTTATTAAATTTTCCTAAAAGGCTTGCTTATCACGATTTAGAGTGTTAAAATATCAGTATTGTATTAGACGAAATTCATGTATTTTAAAGGAGCGTAACAATGAGCAAAAAAATCAGGACGGAGGCTGTGGATCATCTTTTTGAAGCGATCCTGTGCCTGAAGGACAAGGAAGAGTGTTATACATTTTTTGAGGATGTGTGCACCATCAATGAGCTGCTTTCTTTATCTCAGCGCTTCGAGGTAGCCAAGATGCTTACTGATAAGCGTACATACCTTGATATTTCCGAGAAAACAGGAGCTTCCACAGCTACGATCAGCCGTGTGAACCGTTCCCTGAACTATGGAAATGATGGTTATGAGATGGTATTTGCACGTATGAAGAAGGATAACGGGGAGCAGGGCGGCGAAGCAGAATAAGGCTTACGTCCATACCGTGATGATAACGGATAATGCTGTAACGAAAAAGAGACAGGCGATCGTGCGTCTGTCTCTTTTTTTTCGGTGCGCCCGGCGACGCACGTTTATGACCGGATGTGAGCTCCGGATATTATTTGTCTTTTTTTGAGGAATCCGTATCTTTTGAGGAATTCATGTGGTCGATCATGTTTTCGATGATCATTTTTTTCATGTATACGTCGAAGCTAAGAAGACAGATAAAGGAAAACTGGTGAAGGAATTCCTTATCCTCCGGGTCGGCGTCCTCAAAAATTTCTCCGGCACTTTTGAAACGGCGCATAAGATCCTTTTCCAGGTAACGGATCTGTGACTGCTCCATACTGAAAACCTCCTGGTAGATGTAAGTCATGTCCTTTTCTGTAACGGACTTGAAGTATTTCTCGGTGATCGGTCCCAGAAGGGTCTGGATATCACTGATGGAGAGGATATTCTTAAAATAGTAGATAAAGATCAGCATCAGCAGATGCTCCCGGGAATAGCGCTTCTTTTCCGGCGGGGGAAGGAGCTTGTTCTTTGCGTAATTGTTGATCATGGTCTTGGTCAGGATCTTGTCATCATGATGACGCTTGGTGGAAGCGAGATTATCTTCCATAAAGGTTGTGACCTGATCCATGTAAAGAGCAATATTGGGAATTTCATCGGGTTTTATATAATCAAGCTCAGCAATTTTTGCAAAAATGCTGTTCATCATTTCTTTTTCGTTTTCTGTCATCGCATTATCACCTCTGCTCCTTATTATATAGTTTTAAATACTACTTGTAAAGAAACTTTTTTTCAGAGAGGTGGGTTTACCGGAAAGTAAAGTCATGATAGTATATAAAGATACTGTTCATATGGAAAAAGAAATGGAGATCAAAATGAGTATACATGATGCTTTGGACACATTGAATCCTATGCAGCGGGAAGCTGCCGTACATACAGAGGGACCACTTCTGATCCTTGCAGGAGCCGGTTCCGGAAAAACAAGAGTGCTGACCCACAGGATCGCCTATTTAATGGAAGAAAAGGGTGTAAACCCATGGAATATCCTGGCGATCACCTTTACCAACAAGGCCGCCAGTGAGATGCGGGAACGTGTGAATAAAATTGCGGGAATGGGTGCGGAGAGCGTATGGGTCTCCACCTTCCATTCCGCCTGCGTGAGGATCCTGCGCAGACATATTGAGGTGCTGGGCTTTGGCAGTAATTTTACCATTTATGATGCCGACGACCAGAAAACAGTCATGAAGGAAATCTTCCGGAAGTTTGATATCAATACCAAGATCTACAAGGAACGCGCTGTTCTTGCTGAGATTTCCCATGCCAAGGATGAACTGATCACACCGGAAGAGATGGAGCTGAATGCAGGCGGCGATCCGGATGCACGGAAGATTGCCGGTATGTATAAGGAATATCAGTCTATCCTCCGGGGAAACAATGCGCTGGATTTTGATGACCTGATCGTGAAGACTGTGGAGCTTTTTCAGCATAATCCAGATATCCTGGACTATTATCAGGAACGTTTCAAATATATTATGGTGGATGAGTATCAGGATACCAATACTGCCCAGTTTAAATTTGTAAGTCTTCTTGCTGAGAAATACAAGAATCTCTGTGTGGTTGGTGATGATGATCAGTCCATCTATCGTTTTCGTGGAGCAAATATCGGGAATATCTTAGGCTTTGAGAAGGTTTTTCCTGAGGCTAAGGTGGTGCGCCTGGAACAGAATTACCGTTCTACCCAGAACATCCTCAATGCAGCCAATGAGGTGATCGTCAACAACACAGAGCGTAAGGAAAAACGCCTCTGGACAGAGAACGAAGAGGGCGATAAAGTACATTTCCGTCAGTTCAACAACGGATTTGAGGAAGCGGAGTATGTTGCAGGAGAGATCATCCAGGGGCGCCGCAACGGGAAATTCCAGTACAAGGACTGTGCAGTACTTTATCGGACCAATGCCCAGTCTCGTCTCTTTGAGGAGAAATTTCTCCTGGCAAATGTTCCTTATAAGATTGTCGGCGGCGTGAACTTTTATGCCCGCAAAGAGATCAAGGATCTGTTAAGCTATCTGAAGACCATTGACAATGCCAGTGATGATCTGGCTGTGCGCAGGATCTTAAATGTGCCAAAAAGAGGGATCGGACTCACCAGCATCGGCCGTGTCCAGGACTATGCGGATATGATGAACCTGAGCTTTTACGATGCGCTCCGCGTGGTGGAGGAAGTACCGTCCATTGGCAGGGCAGCAGGAAAGATCAATGATTTTGTATCCTTTATCCAGGGACTGAAAAGTAAGGCAGAGGCCTATACAGTCCGTGAAACCCTGGAAGAGGTCATTGAACTTACCGGTTATGTGAAGGAACTGGAGGCAGAGAAAACGGAGGAGGCTCAGGCGAGGATCGAAAATATCGATGAGCTGATCTCCAAGACAGAATCCTTCCAGGAAGCCATGGAGGAGGCCGGACAGCCGGCAACACTTTCTGCATTTCTGGAGGAGATCGCACTGGTGGCAGATATCGATTCTGTTGATCCGGATCAGGATTATGTGTTGCTGATGACCCTTCACAGTGCCAAGGGACTGGAATTCCCCAATGTATTTATCGTGGGAATGGAGGACGGTGTTTTTCCGGGATATGCTTCCATCTGGTCCGGTGATCCGTCGGATATCGAGGAGGAGCGAAGGCTCTGTTATGTGGGGATCACCCGTGCCATGAAGGAACTGACTTTAACCTGTGCAAAACAGCGGATGATCCGTGGGGAGACTCAGTATAACCGTGTGTCACGTTTTGTAAGGGAGGTTCCACGGGAGCTGGTAGATCTTGGACATACCATTCAGGAGAAAAAGCCCAGAGTAGATGATATCGTATCTCCGAAAAGCGCCTATGCCCAGATGAAAATGAATTTCCAGGCAAAGAGCACCCTGCAGAAAAAAGATTTCACAGTGAAGAAGGCGGACAGCCTGGACTATGGTGAGGGAGACACGGTCCGTCATGTGAAATTCGGAGTCGGTATCGTAAAAAATATCGCAGACGGCGGCAGAGACTACGAAGTGACGGTAGACTTTGACAAAGTCGGCGTGAAAAAAATGTTCGCCGGTTTTGCCAAGCTGAAGAAGATCTGAGAGGGATCTCTCCGGGCAGACTATTTCTGCAAAAAACTGTAAAAATCCGGCCTCAAGGTTGTAATTGGAAAACCGGTATGTTAGAATCAGTATCAGCGTAATTGAATTGCTGTGAAGTGAACAGTATCACCGGCACATATGCTGCCGGATACTGTGAGGAGGGAATCGGGTAAAAAGCCTGAGCGGTTGCGGCCACTGTATACAGAAGAAGGGATTTCACATGCCATTGCAGAAACTCATGTGAGAAGGCGAAATCCCGATGTCAGAGAGATTCTGGAGAAAATTCTGATACATCATTCATGATCGGCTAAAAGATGAATGGTGTATCAGTTTTTATTTTGCGGAGTTTTTTCTGAGTCTGTAAGTCAGGAAACCTGCTTGACAGTATGTAAGTCGGAGCTTCCGTACAAAGTGTTCCGTGCAGATTTTATGAAGCCCCATCTTTTCGGTTACCCATAGGCAACAGGAGATAAAACAGGCGAAAAGAGAGGAAATGAAATGAAAAACAAGTATGTATCCACAAGAATCATGGCAATGGTAATGGCAGCGGCAATGACCGTATCAGCAGCTCCGGCTGTTTATGCCGCAGAGAGAGCAGACTCCGAGACCATCAAGGAAGACAACCAGCCGGCAGCAGAAGACAGTACAGAGTCTGCAGACACCGAAGATTCTTCCGCAGAGGCAACCAAGACAGAATATCCTCTGACCATCACAACCTATGATTACGATGGAAACGAAATCGAAACCACTTATGAAAAAGCACCGGAAAAAGTCCTTGCTGTATATCAGGGAAGCATTGAGACTATGCTCGCACTTGGTCTGGAAGACCACCTGGTAGCTACCGCAGGTCTTGATAATGAAGTTCCGGAAGATCTCAAAGAAGCATTCTCAAAAACAAATTATCTTGACGAATTTACCCCATCCCTTGAAACTGTAACAATGCTGGAGCCGGACATGATCTTATCCTGGAGCTCTCTTTTCTCTGATAAGAATCTGGGAAATGTAACAGACTGGATCGACAAAGGCTGCAACACCTACTACAACACCAATACTCGTCCGGACGGCGACAGAACACTGGAAAATGAATTCACAGATATCTTAAATATCGGAAAGATCTTCGATGTACAGGACAAAGCACAGGCTATCGTTGATGATGCAAAAGCAGTGATCGATAAAACTCTTACTGCAACTGCAGATGTAAAAGACAAACCAAGCGTAATGGTATTGGAGCCTCTTGGAGATGACATCACAAACTATGGCGTAAAGAGCCTTGGCGGAGATATGGTAACACAGTTAGGCGCAACTCTTGCAAACCCGGATGCTTCCACCGTTGGAAAAGAGGATATCATCGCAGCCAACCCTGACGTGATCTTTGTGGTTTACATGCCATATGCAGGAGATGATCCGGAAACTGTTAAGAACAGCCAGCTTGCAGTGATCCAGGATGATGAGTCCCTGAAGAGCCTTGACGCAGTAAAGAACGGACGTGTTTACCCGATCATGCTCAGTGAGATGTATGCAAGTGCAACACGTACCCAGGACGGAATCGAAACTTTTGCAAAGGGATTATATCCGGACGTAAATCTTGACTGATCGGAGAAAATGCAGTGAAAGAAACAGCTTCACAGAGAAAAAAAGATAAGGTGCTCAGAACATCCATGTATGTGGCAGTTCTCATCGGACTTGCAGGATTCCTTATTTTTTCCATACTTGCAGCCATCACTTTTGGAAATGCGGATCTGTCACTGAAGGATGTATACAGCGTTATCGCTTATAAATTGTTTCATATAAAAAGTCTGTCCGCCTATGCGGAAGGCGCAGTTCATGATGTTGTGTGGCTGATCCGGCTGCCTAGAGTCCTTCTGGCTCTGGCAGTTGGAATGGCTCTTTCCGTGTGCGGCGTGGTGATGCAGGCTATCGTGCAGAACCCGCTGGCAGACCCGTATGTGCTGGGTATCTCATCTGGTGCATCTCTGGGTGCCACACTGGCCATCATGCTTGGAATCGGAAGCTTTCTTGGCGGAAACTCTGTGGGAATCACAGCTTTCATTGGCGCGATGATCACTTCTTTTGCGGTGATCGCCATTGCAAACATGGGTGGAAAGGCAACTTCCGCAAAACTGATCCTTGCGGGAATGGCGGTCAGCGCAGTCTGTTCTGCTTTTTCCAATTTTGTCATTTATATTACCAATGACAAAAATGCGGCAACAGAAGTTATGAAGTGGAGCATGGGAAGTCTTGCCGGAGCAAGCTGGACCAGAGTGGGCGTAATGCTTCCGGTCACGCTGGTGTGCGTGGCTGTTTTCTGGACGCAGTACCGGAACCTGAATCTGATGCTTCTGGGAGATGACGTATCCATTACCCTTGGAACAGATCTGCACAGACTGCGGACTTTTTATCTGATCGTTGCTTCTGTTATGATCGGATTTGCCGTGTACTGTGCCGGTGTAATCGGATTTGTGGGACTGGTGATCCCTCATGTGGTCCGGATCCTTTTTGGAACAGATCACAGAAAACTGCTCCCCTTAAGTGCGCTTCTTGGTGCATCGTTTCTGATCTGGTGCGATGTGGCATGTCGTGTGATCCTTAAAAATTCCGAGATGCCCATCGGTGTGCTGGTATCCATTATCGGTGCTCCCTGCTTTATTTATCTGCTTGTGCGGAAATCCTATGGATTCGGAGGTGCCCGGTAATGAAGATCACCACAGAAAATATTCAGGTTGGCTTTCACGCCAGACAGATCCTGAAGGGAATCTCCATGGAATCCCAGGATAAGGAACTGGTAGGAATCATCGGACCAAACGGAAGCGGAAAATCCACTTTGCTGAAATGCATTTACCGTATTCTGAAACCAGACGCAGGAGCCGTGTATCTGGACGGCGAGGAGCTTCATTCCATGAGTGTTCGAAGCTCTGCGAAAAAAATGGCCGTGGTGGCACAGCACAATTATTATAATTTTGATTTTACGGTCCGCGAGGTGGTTCTTATGGGGCGTGCGCCTCATAAAAAGACTCTGGAACGGGACAATGCAAAAGATTACCAGATCGTGGATGAAGCGCTGAAAACCGTACAGATGGAGGCGTTTGCAGACCGTACCTTTTCCACTCTTTCCGGAGGAGAGCAGCAGAGGGTGATCCTGGCAAGAGCACTTGCCCAGCAGACCTCTGCACTGATTCTGGATGAGCCTACCAATCATCTGGACATTACCCACCAGATCATGCTGATGGAGCTGGTGAAAAAACTTAATGTAACCGTGATCTCCGCTATTCACGATCTGAATATTGCAGCAGCATACTGTGATAAGATCTATGTACTGAAGGACGGAGTTCTGGAAGGTTACGGAACGCCGGAAGAAGTCCTGACCCCGGAGCTGATCCGCAGGATCTATAAAGTAGAAGCGGAGATCGTTTACGACAGCCGCGGAAAGATGCATATTTTGTTTTTATGATTCTGGCTGTGAAGCGGGATGCATAGAGGGAAAAAGATGAAAAAGATCGGGATTTTGACATGCCTTAATTCCAATGATGTGTGTACCAGGGCAGGATGTCTGTCTGCATTTCGGGAAAGAAGAGATTTTTTTTCCGGCTATCCGGAAGATACGATTCTGGCAGCTGTGATGACATGCAACGGATGCAAAGAAACCAATGCAAAAGAACCTGCTGAAGATGAGGGGATTTTGGAAAAGGCAGATCGGCTGGTCAGTGAAAAGATCAGCGTCATCCATGTCGGGGTATGCCGTCTGAATGAGGAAAAAAAGGAATGTCCGCGGATAACACAGATCTGCGGTCTGATAGAAGAACGCGGGATCAAAGTGATCCGAGGAACCCATAAAGAATAAGAGAAAACCGCCGTATCTTTCCGGAAATGCCGGAAATACGGCGATTTTTTTACAGAATGTTTCTGCGAAAATTTGTGTAAGTTCTGGTAAAACCAGACATATGGTGGTATAATAAGAACATTAAAAAAAGGCTCGGGTGCAGCGACCTCAAAAAACGCTGCGCTGCAGATTTACTGACAGAAAGTACAGCCGAACAGAAAGAAAGGATGGTGCAGTGTTATGAATTTAAATACAACAAAACTTGAAGAACTGCTCGCAACACTGAAGAAAAAAGAAGAAGAGAAAGATAAGAACACAGTCCTTTGGGTACTGGCGATCATCGGTGCTGTTGCAGCTGTTGCCGGTATTGCGTTTGCAGTATACCGTTTCTTCGCTCCGGATTATCTGGAAGATTTTGAAGAAGATTTTGATGATGACTTCGATGATTATTTCGAGGATGAGGAAGAGTAAGAACTTTCACTGCAGAGGCTGTTTTGAGCAGATCAGAATGGCTGTCTGTTATGTATGAATATGAGAAGCGGATAATTGAAGCCCCGGCGCGATACCGGGGCTTGATTTTTGAAGACGGACCGTGAAATGCTGGCGTTCATGAGCAGACAGTAAAGAGGATCCTGAATGTTCGAACTATTGTCTGCTGGTTATAAAACAGAAAGAGGATTTATGAAAAAAGGTGAAATTTACGAAGGTATTATAGAAAAAGTGGAATTTCCAAACAAAGGTTTTGTTTGGGTTGATGACCAGAAAGTAATTGTAAAAAACGGAATCCCGGGACAGAAAGTCCGGTTTATGATCAATAAGAAACGTTCCGGCCGGGCGGAAGGACGTCTTCTGGAGGTCCTGGAGAAATCTCCCCTGGAAACAAGAGAACCTGCCTGTCAGGAGTTTCCGGCATGCGGCGGCTGCATGTACCAGACCATGAGCTATGAGGCACAGAAGGATATGAAGGAACATCAGGTGAGGGAACTTCTGGATGGGGCAGTAAGAGAGAGCCTGGCTAAGATCGGGAAGAACGGTGATGGGACAGAAGAAGCTGAGGCTGCAGATCGTTTATATCACTGGGATGGGATCTACGGCAGTCCTATTGAGTTCGGGTACCGCAATAAGATGGAGTTTTCCTTTGGGGATGAGTATAAGGATGGGCCGCTGTCCCTTGGACTTCACAAGAAGGGAAGCACTTACGATATCCTGAATACGGATGACTGTAAGCTTGTCCATCCGGATATGACGAAGATCCTGG
Source organism: Blautia sp. MSK20_18 (assembly GCF_020553125.1). Lineage (NCBI taxonomy): Bacteria > Bacillati > Bacillota > Clostridia > Lachnospirales > Lachnospiraceae > Blautia > Blautia sp. MSK20_18. The sequence goes on along the minus strand of NZ_JAJCGR010000008.1, from coordinate 1,629 downwards.
TCTGTGTGCGGGAGTTTTTCCTGGAGCGTAATGCCAGCTTCTATAAAAAGCTGCAGCATGTGGGGTATCTTCGACATCTTCTTCTTCGAAGAGGCGTCACAAGTGGTGAGATCCTGGTCCATGTGGTAACCACCACCCAGGAAGAATATGATCTGGAGCCTCTGAAAGAACAGCTTCTTGCGCTTCCGCTGGAAGGGAAGATCGTGGGGATCATGCACATTTTAAATGATTCTTTATCCGACGTGGTACAGAGCGACGAGACGAAGATCCTTTATGGAAAGGATTATTTCTATGAAGAACTTCTTGGGCTGAAATTTAAGATCAGCACCTTTTCCTTTTTCCAGCCAAATTCCCTGGCTGCGGAGATCCTGTATTCCAAGGTGCGGGAATATGTAGGAGATACCAGAGATAAGGTAGTGTTTGATCTTTACAGCGGAACCGGCACCATTGCCCAGCTTGCGGCGTCCGTTGCCAGCGAGGTGATCGGCGTGGAGATCGTGGAAGACGCGGTAAAAGCCGCCAGAGAAAACGCTGCACTTAACGGCATTGATAACTGCCGTTTTATTGCCGGGGATGTGCTGAAGGTTCTGGATGATGTGCCGGAGAAACCGGATATGATCATCCTTGATCCGCCCAGAGATGGCGTTCACCCCAAAGCCCTTCCAAAGATCCTGGCTTACGGCGTAGACCAGATCGTATACATTTCCTGCAAAGTTACAAGTCTTGTGAGAGACCTCCCGGCATTTTATGAGGCAGGATATGAGATGACCCACGCCTGTGCAGTGGATCAGTTCTGCCAGGGCGTTCATGTTGAGACCGTGTGCCTCTTGAGCAACCGAAAACCAGATACCACGGTAAAACTCAGCGTGGATATGGATGATTACTACCGTATTATAAATGGTAAAGATGCAGAATAATGATTTTGTCATAGTGGCTGTGTTGAATTTCTATTTTTTAAATTGTTCACATTGATAATGTATCTGATTTTGGAGGAAAATTAATTTATGTACAAAGAAAAAGCAGATATGATTATTTATACGACAGAGGATGGTCTGACGAAAGTTGAAACTACTTTTGATGGTGATACCGTCTGGTTGTCCATTGATCAGATGGCAGAATTGTTTCAGAGAGATAAATCAACCATTTCCAGACATATTAAAAATATATTTATCGAAGGTGAATTACAGCGGGATTCAGTTGTTGCAAAATTTGCAACAACTGCTTCTGATGGAAAAGTTTACAATGTAGACTATTACAATCTTGATGTTATTATTTCTGTTGGCTATCGTGTAAAATCAAAACAGGGAACACAGTTCAGAATTTGGGCAACTGGGATTTTAAAAGAATACATGAGAAAAGGTTTTGCTTTAGATGATGATCGTTTGAAAAATCTAGGTGGCGGTGGATATTTCAAGGAATTGTTGGAGAGAATCCGTGATATTCGTGCATCCGAGAAAGTGTTTTATCCAATGCGTCGTAAAACTCCTTGCTTCAGCTATGGGGATATAAGACGCGTCCATCGAATTTATGCAAGTAATTGAAGATGGACAAAATAGTAATTGTATTAACTAATAAACCATAGTATAATATAAATATGAACACAACATATAAATCAAACAACAATGTCGT
>NZ_JAJCGR010000078.1:0-2778 GCF_020553125.1 Blautia sp. MSK20_18 | reverse complement strand
GGACGAGACGTTCCGCTTGTTGAATAGACAGCGGGGTCAGTAGCCGTCCGTAAAAAGAAAAGCTACTGATACAACTGATATGGTGTTGTTCAAATGAAGGGGTAACGCCCGGAAGGGACACACACAAACTCCCTACAGCGTGATAGTTGTGCAAGAACTGTCGGGTTGTCAAAAGTTAGGGTGAAGAGCAAAAAGCAGGTCCTAACAGGTAAGGCTGAGGAAAGATTCACAGAGGTGTGGGTTGCCTGTGATTATGTAGTGAAGCTGTATATGGTGAGTATCCACGGAAGTGGGGACGAACTGACGATTTAAAGAGTCTAAAATTCGAATGCGTTGAAAAGCGTATGCCAACGGTTTGGCGCTGATTACCGAAAAGTAACTGGGTGGAAGTGAAAGTCGGAACATTGTTACAGGCAATGGAAATCAGCAGGCTCAAAGGAAGCACCTAAGTACAGTATATTGCATCATATTGGAACGTCGAAAGCAACGAACAGCGAGCAGTTGCACATGCTATGACCTGTTGGTAAGGAAAACACACTGTATAACTTACCTTTATCGTTGTGAGAGCGGAGGCACGAGCGATGAAGCTTCTGTAATGGGAGTGGAGCAACAGCCTCCAGTGGGACGACTGGTCAGTCTGCCAGTCGACAAAACAAGTGTAATAAAGTAATGCAGTTAACATTCATAGGTTCGAGTATGACTAAGAGAAACAAGTCTTGCGAGAGTGAGGTGATGTTGACTATGCAAAGAAAGGAATTGTTAAAGAAAAGTGCTATCCGATATGCTGAGTACTACGGCATGGTCGAAGTACAGGACGCATTATATGCGGATAGTGCGAGCGAAAAGATTTTCACGAATCTGATAAGTATTATCGGTTCAGATGCCAATATCAAAATGGCATACCGTAATCTCAAATCAAACAAAGGAAGCAGCACACCTGGTGTCGACGGTAAGACCTTTAAGGACTTAGCTGAGATGTCAGAGGAAGCATTGGTTCAATGTGTTAGGGACAAAATTCTTAACTACCAGCCTAAAGCGGTGAGAAGGGTATATATCCCAAAGCCAAATGGGAAAATGCGACCATTAGGAATCCCTACGGTATTAGATAGGATTGTACAACAAAGCGTGTTGCAGGTCATGGAGCCTATATGCGAAGCCAAGTTTTATCGGCACAGTTATGGTTTCAGACCGAATCGTAGCACTAAGAATGCCGTTGCCGTGTGTTACAAACTGGCGCAGGTGGACGGATTCCACTATGTAGTTGATGTAGATATCAAGGGATTTTTTGATAATGTCGACCATGGAAAGCTACTAAAGCAGATATGGACGATGGGAATACGTGATAAAAGGCTGATTTCCTTAATTGGAAAAATGCTAAAAGCTCCAATTGAAGAAAATGGGGTTAGAACGGTACCCGACAAAGGCACGCCTCAGGGCGGTGTACTTAGTCCCTTACTGGCAAATATTGTGCTGAATGAGCTTGACTGGTGGATAGCCAGTCAATGGGAGGAAATGCCTGCAAAGCATCCTCTGAAAAGCGATATTTATATGAATAAAAATGGTACCCCGAATAAAGGGAATCTGTACAAGAAGTTGCGACAGTCCCGATTGAAAGAGTGCCACATAGTGAGATATGCGGATGATTTTAAGATATTTTGCAGGTCGTATTCTGATGCTTCCAAGCTAAAGCATGCGGTCGAGCAATGGCTAATGGACAGACTAAAGCTGGAAACATCTCCAGATAAGTCACGAATTACGAATCTTACCAAAGGCTATAGCGACTTCTTAGGCATAAAATTTAAACTTTACAAGAAGGGAAAGAAATGGTCTATCAAGTCTCATATGACTGACAAAGCCATCAATTCTCAACGAGTGAAGCTGAAAAATGCCATGGCGCAGGCCTGTAAATCTCACGAGAGTGAACAATCACAGCACGATGACCTCATCAGATACAACCAAGCAGTCATTGGTATGCATCAGTACTATAACATGGCTACTATGATAAATGCAGATGTTCACAGACTGTTCCCGTCGATTGACATAACCATGAAGACGAGACTGAATAGTCGGGCTGACCTCTCCAAGGAAAAACCGCCGACATTGAAAGGTGCGATGGACGAATATTTCTATCAGAAATATGGGGAGTCCAAACAGGTTAGATATATCAATGGTATGATTGTCGTCCCTGTAGCATACTGTAGGACGCAAAATCCAATGTTCTACCGAGTGGACACCAATCGTTACACCCCACAGGGACGTGAACGTATTCACCGCATGCTTGCTAAATCTGAATATGGAGAAACGCTGTTGAAGTTGAGTAGAGATAACGACACGAATCATAGTATCGAATTCTGTGATAACCGCCTATCAAGATTTGTGGCATCAAAGGGTAAGTGTGAACTCTCAAAGGTGTCTCTTGCGTTTGAAGATGTGGAATGCATATATCTTAATCCACCAAGCCAAGGTGGTACGGATGAATATGCAAACCTCAGAATCGTACACAAAGATATAAAGAGCCTTATCTATTCTAATGACGTGAAAATCATCAAGTCCCTCATCGATTTATTCGATTGTAGGGCACCTGCCAAGATTGCAAAGCTCAACAAATGGAGAGCTAAAGCAGGATTGGAAGCAATTAACCTTATAACAATTAACCAGACTTTGAAGTAACTGTATTAGCAATAAAGACTTATCCCATGGAACGCCGTGTGCAATGAAAGTTGCTTGCACGGTGTGGCTCGGGGCGAAAGGCGTGAAAGCGTCTGACCTATCGAGATT
>NZ_JAJCGR010000077.1:0-3229 GCF_020553125.1 Blautia sp. MSK20_18 | reverse complement strand
TCTACTACAATATATTTATGGTTAATATCCCTTACAGCCAGTAAGGATTTATCCATCTTGTTGCTTAAGCTGTATAATGATGGAGCAATTGGTATATCGTCCCTTTTCTTGGACATCGCGTCCGCAATTAAGACTGATAACCAGCTCCTCATTCGCAGCGTTCGTTTTATGCAGGTTGAATCGCCATAGGTGCATTCGCGTCACACCACAGTAGATTGAATAGGCAATGAGTAAAACTGGTATTTATCCATTGCAATAATCTTAAGGAGTGACAATTTATGAACGCAGTAGGTATCGATGTTTCAAAAGGTAAAAGTATGGTTGCTATCATGCGACCATTCGGTGAAATTGTTTCCACACCTTTTGAAATCAAACACACGGCCAGTGACATCCGTTCACTTGTAGAACTAATCAATTCTGTTGAAGGTGAGTCCCGAATCGTGATGGAACACACAGGACGTTATTATGAAGTCCTCGCTCATCAGCTTTCAGAGGCAAATCTTTTCGTCAGTGCCATTAACCCAAAACTTATCAAAGACTTTGATAATGATTCTCTTCGTAAAGTGAAATCTGATAAAGCGGATGCTGTTAAGATTGCCCGATATGCTCTTGACAAATGGCAAAATCTTAAACAGTATAATGTTATGGATGAATTACGCAATCAGCTCAAAACCATGAACCGTCAGTTCGGCTTTTACATGAAACACAAGACGGCTATGAAAAATAATCTTATCGGCATCCTTGACCAAACCTATCCTGGTGTTAATACTTACTTTGACAGTCCTGCACGCAGTGACGGCAGCCAGAAATGGGTTGATTTTGCATCTACATACTGGCATGTGGACTGTGTCCGTAAAATGTCCCTGAATGCCTTTATCGACCATTATCAAAACTGGTGCAAACGCAAGAAGTACAACTTCAGTCAGTCAAAAGCTGAAGAAATCTATGGAAAAGCAAAGGAACTTGTTCCTGTACTTCCAAAGGATGCCATTACAAAGCTTATTATCAAGCAGGCTGTAGACCAGCTTAATAGTGCCTCTACAACTGTTGAATCACTACGCACTCTCATGAATGAAACTGCATCCAAACTCCCGGAATATCCTGTCGTTATGGCTATGAAAGGGGTTGGAACTTCACTTGGTCCTCAGTTGATGGCTGAGATCGGAGATGTTTCCCGTTTCACTCACAAAAGTGCTATTACTGCATTTGCCGGTGTAGATCCTGGTGTTAATGAATCCGGAACCTATGAACAAAAAAGTGTTCCTACCTCAAAACGAGGTTCCGCTGATCTTAGAAAGACTTTATTTCAGGTAATGGATGTCCTGATTAAAACGCATCCTCAAGATGATCCTGTTTATCAGTTCTTAGATAAGAAACGTGCTCAAGGCAAGCCTTACTATGTCTATATGACTGCAGGTGCTAACAAGTTTCTAAGAATCTACTACGGACGAGTGAAAGAATATCTTTCATCTCTTCCAGAATCTTAATTATCCACTAATATTTTCAGACCAGCACTGGTGTGGGGTCTTATTTTGATACCCAATTTTCAACCTGTATAAAATTTTCAACGAATCATGAAAGCTTATCACAGCCTATAATGAAAATAGGGGATTGACCTCCACTACTTTTTTTACTTCCTGCCTTGTTTTACAATAGTTATTGACAGGATTAAGTTTGATTGTACCTTGGAGGATTTTCACCCCGTTTTTCAACGTAAATGTTTTGCCCTTGAGTACAGCATATTGTCGCATCTTTTACAGATAGCACGAGTAGCAAAGTCCATATTATCTCGGGCAAATCTCCTGTCAATTCTATTATAAAGGAGGCTGTCTGTATGAAAGATCTTTTAGAAATTTCCTGTGGTTTGGATATCCACAAAGAAAAAATTGTTGCATGTATCCTAACTGGTCCATTAGGTAAACCTACTCACTCTGAAATTCGTGAATTTACCACTTTAATTCCTGATATGCTTGCTTTACGAGACTGGATCATTTCAGAGAATTGCCATCATGTTGCAATGGAAAGCACTGGCATTTATTGGATTCCAATTTACGAAATATTAGAAGATGCTTTCTCTGGAGATATCACTTTATTAGTTGTTAATGCCCGCCATATGAAGAACGTTCCTGGCAAAAAAACTGATATGCGTGATTCTGAATGGATTTCTACATTACTACGTGCAGGACTCCTTAATGCAAGATTCGTGAATTTCGTGATTTAAACCGTTATCGCAAGAGTATTATCCGCGATATTACTTCCCAGAAAAACAGGGTTGAAAAATTCCTGCAGAGTTCCGGTTTTCGTCTGTCTTCTTTTATTTCTGATATTTTTGGTACTTCCGGCAGAAACATTATTCTACATTTGATGGAACATGGATGGATTGATAAAATATCTTTGGATTCTTATCTCAAAACAAAAACCAGAAAACGCATTGATGAAATCCTCATGTCTGTAAATGGGACTCTTTCAGAACATCAAAAATCTTTCTTAAAAATCCTCATGTGTCATTATGATTCCATGAAAGAGCATCTTATTGAAATTGAAACTCATCTTCAGGAAGATATGCTTCCATTCGCTTTACAAATTGAACAGTTAAATACTATCTATGGAATAAGTACAACTGCTTCCTGTGCAATCATTGCCGAAATCGGTACAGATATGAAACCATTTAAAACTGCAGAACACATCTGTTCATGGGCCGGTCTGTGTCCCGGCAATAACGAGAGTGCCGGAAAAAGAAAAAGTACCTCTATCACAAAAGGCAATCCTTATATAAAAAGTATGCTTTGTGAGATTGCCTGGGTAATTGCCGGCAAACGAAACACATATCTTTCAGCCTGGTATTGGAGAATCAAGCAGAAAAAAGGAGCCAGAAAAGCCATTGTCGCTCTTGCTCGTAAATTACTTGTTATCATTTATACAATGCTAAAACAAGGCACTAATTTTGATGAAAACTGTTTTGAAGTCAGGCGCAAAAACTGTGAGCAAAAACAACTTTCCCGTTATATACGAGAATTAGAAAAACATGGCTATACGGTTGAAGCTCAAGTATAATCCATCTTTTGTACAAATCATATTTCACTGCTGGCAGCCATTATTATGACTGCTTTATAGTGATGCTTTCATAATTGTTGAAAACATTTGTTGTCAAGGTTCAAGTCTTGGCTGCGATTTTTATTTTCGTAGCAATGTTCTTTCAATTTAGCCTTGACTTTTTATTTGCAGGCTT
>NZ_JAJCGR010000076.1:0-3317 GCF_020553125.1 Blautia sp. MSK20_18 | reverse complement strand
ACGACATTGTTGTTTGATTTATATGTTGTGTTCATATTTATATTATACTATGGTTTGTTAGTTAATACAATTACTATTTTGTCCATCTTCAATTACTTGCATAAATTCGATGGACGCGTCTTATATCCCCATAGCTGAAACAAGGGGTTTTACGACGCATTGGATAAATGCCGCAGGTTTTTCCCATGTTTTTTAAACTTTCTAAACTATTTTTTAATTTTCACATGCTTTCTGTGCATACTCTGTCTGCACCAGATTTTCATACGCTGTACGATCCGTCAGCTCACCTGCATCTTCCAGGATATCCTGCAGAAGCTCAAAGCTGTCTTTTTCAAAAATAAGATTTTCTTTCCAGGTATCCTGGTCATAATAACGTTTTACAATGGCAGTAATGGTTTCAAGATCTGTTTCTTTGAACTGCGGTGCGATCACTTCTGCGATTTCCTCCGGCGTATGACTCTGCACATAGTCCATTCCCTTCTGAAGTGCATCGGTAAATTTCTGGATGATCTCAGGATTTTCTTTCATGTAGCTTGCTTTTGCACTGTAGGATGTATATGGTACATAGCCGGATGCCTCTCCGAGAGATGCAACTACATAGCCCGCTCCTTCTTTTTCCAGAATGGTCGCAGATGGTTCGAATTCTACTGTATATGCCGCGGAATCATCACTGGTAAAAGCTGCTGCTGTGGAACCGAAATCAACGCTCTGGTCGATGGTCAGATCCTTTTGCGGATCAATGCCGTTTTTCTTCAGTATATATTCAAATACCATTTCCGGCATTCCGCCCTTACGACCGCCAAGAACCTTCTCTCCTTTTAGATCCTCCCATTTGAAATCAGGCATCTCTTCTCTTGCCACTAGAAAATTCCCCGCACGCTGGGTTAACTGTGCAAAATTTACGACAGGATCCGTGGCGCCCTCCTGATAAGCATAAACAGATGCCTCTGCGCCCATAAATCCAATATCTGCCTCACCGGAAATCACAGCAGTCATCGTTTTATCTGCTCCGAATCCCGTCACCAGCGTCAGATCCAGACCTTTCTCCGCAAAATATCCCTCCTCAATCGCCACATACTGCGGTGCGTAAAAGATTGAATGTGCGACTTCATTCAGTGTAACCTTTGTAAGCTTCTCTTCTGTGCTGTCTTTCTTCGCAGCAAATACTCCCATTGGCAGCGCCGTCACCGCCAGCACAACTGCTGCCGCCAGTGCAATCCATTTTTTATTTTTCATGCAGATACTCCTTTACAGACTTCTTCTGTTAGAGTATGCATAATTAATTAATTGGTGACCAGGGAAACATACAAAGTATCGTAAAACACAGTCTCCATGATTCCTTTTGTTAGGATATGCCCAAAAACCAACTGCTGATCACGATCAACTTTCCCATCAGTTAAAAAATATGAATTTTATTTAACAACAATTCAATTGTGTTCAATTTCCAATCCTGCTATGATTTAATCACAAAAGCTTTTGAAATTTCAATCAGGAGAGAATTAGGATGAATATTGGAAATGTGATAAAAAAATATAGAAAAGAGTCTGGTTTCACCCAGGAGGAAATGGCAAACCGCTTAGGAGTAACTACTCCAGCGGTGAATAAATGGGAGAACGGGAACTCCAATCCAGATATTGAACTGTTAGCACCAATTGCAAGACTGCTACATATTTCCCTTGATACCCTGTTGTCTTTTCATGAAAATCTGACAGACGTTGAAATTACAGAACTTATTCAGGAAATGGACAAAATGTTTTCAGCAGAAGGTTACGAAAAGACCTATCAATGGGCAGTAAATATCATAAAAGATTACCCTAACTGCAACATGCTTATCTGGCAGGTGGCGGTGATGCTTGACTCGCGAAGAATCATAGGTCAGTGTGAGCATCCCGATAAGTACGACGAACAGATTAATTCCTGGTACGAAATGGCACTAAATGACAAGGACGAAAAAATCCAGCACCATGCGGCAGATTCTCTGTTCGGATTCTACTTGCGAAAAGGGAATTATGAAATGGCAGAAAAATATCTGAACTATTTTTCCGACTATGATCCCATGAAAAAACTAAGACTTGGGCAATTATACATGGAACAGGAAAAAACAGAAGAAGCATATGAAAAACTGGAAAATATAATTCTTTCAGAGTATACTACTTTGAATCTTGCCTTTGGCATGATGATCACAAAAGCTCTTGACAATAAAGATCATAAATCCGCAAGATTCCTGGCCGAGAAAATGTATGCATTAGCAGGTATTTTTGAGATGGGAAAATACAATGAATGTGCAACCATGTTTAATGTTGTGGTGGCAGAACAAAATGTAGAAGATACTTTTAAGGTAATAAAACAACTGCTGGAGAATGTCGATACAATCTGTGATTTTCAGAAATCAAGATTATATAAACATATAAAATTCCAAGATGTAGAAAATCCATATGCTGAAGAAATGAAAAAAGAACTGATTGCAGGCTTCCAAAATGAAGAAGACTTTGCTTATATGAAAGGCTATAAACCCTGGAAAAAATTATTAGCAAAGTATTGATCCTGCTTATGTTTATTGCAAAATAAAAAACCTATTCATTCGCAATAGATCACATTTATAGATGAAAGAGATGCAGGCGTCGCGGCTCCTGCATCTCTTTTAACCCATAGGGTGCGTGATTGCAACGAAATTTACCACCTCAATGGATGATAAATTGCAATATATTTCAAAAATAAAAGAAGAACGTAATAAGGCACAGGACGAACTTGCTGAACTAAGGAAAATTCTTGAATTGCCAGATGATATTTCTTTGACAGAACACATTACAAAGATAAAAATAAATATTGACAAGGAGTAATTGAACCAGTATCATATAAGTACAAAGAAGTCTTTTTCCGGAGTGAGAAAGATATTATTACTTATTCAAAGGAAAGGGGCTCTGGACGAGTTCCTTTTTACATTTCATAAAATTTGATTTTATAACATATACTATGAACACAAAGTAGCTCTGGATAGGATATTCGGAGTTGTAAAACGGCGGAAATATCATTGCTGGTATTTCCGCCACTTCTTTTATAGATTATTCGCACTATTCAATCCATCCACTCAATTACACAAAATCAAATCGTCTCATAATTTACATTAATATATGTACGCCACCCCCAAAATATGATAAGGTGAAGCAAATAGAATTTTTCAGGAGGTTATTAACAGTTAAATATAAATTATAAAATTATAAAATCATATAAGTACATGTTGAGTTTTATAAGATATTAGAGCAGAATATTATTGAAAGGAGTTGATGCTTTGAGTAAATATTATTCTATACATGAAT
>NZ_JAJCGR010000075.1:0-3522 GCF_020553125.1 Blautia sp. MSK20_18 | reverse complement strand
CATCTATATATAGTTGAAATTTATCAGGATTATTGACAACATCATAGTCCTTTCCGTATTCTACAGGTCTATATTCGGCTGTCATTACCGATTCCCCGTCTTCAATATCCTCTTTCCATAAATAGATGTTCATATCAATGCTCGTCGCATATCCTCTGTCTGTGGAGAATTTTGTCGAATGAAAAGAGACTTTACAACTTAAAATTGGATAAAAAGGACAAAAAAAAGAAGAGCTGCTTGCTCTTCCCATATAGTAGTAGTAAAATAATATGTCATGCCAGCGCAATATATTACCTAGAATATCGCTATAACAGGAAAGGGGCTGCATTGTGACAGCCCCTAATTTACTTCATCACGTTGTCTACATTCTGAGTGAACTCGTTCCCTGGTTTATTTTAGCATCGGTCTGGATTTTGTTTCATAAAGATAAATTTTGCCACAGAGCGGTCGTATGTTTTAATGTGTCCAAACAGCCAGTCGATTACATTTTTCTGTACAAGTTCACTGAACCGATCTGTTGGTCCTTCATACTCCTGAAGGTATTCATACAGTTCTTGAATTGTCTTTTTAAACTCTTCATGTTTTTCATAATGTTTTTCACGCTCTGGATAACCGGATTTTTCCTGAAGCTTTTCCTCTTCTTTGAAATGAAAGTCAGTATATTCATCCAGATAATCCAGCATTTTGATTGCTTTTACTTTGCTGTCGCCATTTTGACAGGCAGTTACAAAGTTCTGGATACGGTCAATCAATTCTTTGTGCTGTGTATCGATTGTTTTATTTCCTGTTACTAAATTGTCATCAAAGGTAATGTTTAAATCGTAAGTCATAATTTGACCTCCATTTCTTTTATATGTTCTCTTAGGCTCTTTTAATGTCTGGCAGTTTCGTACCTGCATTTTCTGCTTAGTCTTCTACAGGAACGAAAACATCTTTTCCTAATCCGCAGATTGGGCATGTCCAGTCATCTGGAATATCCTCAAATGCAGTTTCTGGAGCGATACCGGCGTCTGGATCTCCTACTGCCGGATCATAAATATATCCACATGGTTCACATTCATATTTTTTCATAGTCATTTTCCATTTTCAATGTCGATTTATTTTTGTTACCAAGTTCCTAGCAATTTTTCTAACACTTTGTTTCTTGTATATCTGTATTATACATGATAATTATTCTTTTGTCAATAATAGTAATTATTATTATTTTTGCACTTAGCATAAACTGATATTTGAATTGCACATTTACATATTGTATATATCATGGGAATAGTTGAATAAAAAAATGAACTCTATTAATTAAAGACAGAGTTGCTGGAAATTATTTCTCTCCAACAACTTTCTTCGTCTTTAAGTCCTTGAAACACAATACTGTCCCATCAGATTCATCCAACTGTTATATTTATTCTTTTCACACACCTTTCGACAAATTTCATTTTCCATCAATACACAGAACATCTTATCATAATCAAATGCCCAAACAGCACCATTCACATGGTTTTCCACTGCTTTCTGATCTATGTACTTTAAACGTGTGACCATTTTTTCAATTTCTCCATTTCTCAAGTTACCGATATTTTTGCAGATAAACCGAAAGAAATTCAACGTTGCATATTCGTCATGCCAATGGAACTCTTCTGGATTGTTTTTAATTTTACTGGCTCGCTGCTGTTCTTTGATTATTTGATCAGCTACACCTTTCATCGAATCTTCGTATCTCATATTACTCACCTACTCTTCCTCAACGCCCAGTGACGGTTTAAATCTTTTATCCTTTGCCTGCGGTACCACGATCTCGTAAAAATAAAATCCTAAATATCCAAGTGCCTGCTTCTTCATTTTATAAAAAGAAGTCCTGCCTATTCCTAGCTCCTGCTGTACTTCCACATCTGTCTTATTATAATGACTGCAAAAACAGGAATGAAGGATTTCACTGAGCATCACACCATTCGGTGCATAGAACTTCACCAGTGTCATTCCACGATAGATCATATCAGACAAGCCATAAATGATCATCAGGTTATTCATTTCCCGGTGCATCTTTGGCACATTCAGCTGATTGTTATAAATGCTCAGATAACTCAATGCATATGCCATATCTTCATTGATTTTCTCCTGGCACTCCATATCCAGTTCTTCCAATACAACTGGTTTTCTAAAATCAGTTTCTGGTAGCTTGTCATCAGTTCTTTAATATCAGTATAATGTCTTAATCCTGTGCATGACTTGCCATATGGAAGGTAATTTCTTTCACTGATTTAATTGCATAATCTCTGTCTGTCATCAGTTTCAAAATCTCCTTATCATCATCACACTAACTGGCGGTCTTTCAGACCAGTTCGCTTTCCCCATGATTTTGATGGGAAGCAATTACTTACTACAACTTGCAGAAGCGGATATCCAAAAGGCATTGTGGGAGCTGCCTTTGCTGACCGAAATCCATCTTCTTATGTAAAACCTGCAGGAATATAAAGGGAAAGTGACTATCCCTGCCGATTAATAATCCAAATAATATCGTCTATACCAATCTCTCCTTATTTTTCAAAGCATCTGTAAAATCGTTTTCTATCATTTGGTTATAAAGTCTCTTCTGCGCCAGTTCATCTGTATAATACGCATAGTCATGATTATAATCTTCCATAACTGTTTCTGCCGCCATAGATGCATAATCATATATGGTAGCTATTGAAAGATTCTTATCTATATTTTTGTAAATACCATATTTAATCTTTATTCCTTTAATCGGAGCATTCTCTACAAACTCATTAATAACATTGTCCATTCTCCGATGATCCAGCTCACAATCATCACTTAATAAGCAGAGAAAAGATGCTTTTTCTTTTCTCACCGGTGCTGCTCAAGTTCATAATGCCTAACTCATCTAATCTTATATCTGAATCCTCACTTGCAAACGCAAACACTATTTTTTCGAATGTATCTGCATTTCCAATTCTTGCACATTTCATACGATAACGCAAAATATCATTACCATTTTTTATCCTGTAATGTATTGTGAACTGTGAGACCAGTTGCAGTTGTTTGCATATATTATTAAAATCCGTAGCAACCAGCATTTTATTTCTGTCTTCTTCAAATACATTGGTCTCTATATACTTTTGTATTACGGTTTCATATGTTTTCTTCTCGTTCATTAATTCATCTAACTCTGTGTTTTCATTTAGATGTCTATAAATCTGAATGTACTGATCTTGACGATTTACGCAATATATACTACTAAACTCATTCCCCAAAATGTTAATAATATCCGTAATCAGCATTTTTCCCCTTACTCTTCATTTACATATCATTTTATTGTAATCCCTTGATCTTTTTCAAAGATACTTTCGCTGTTGTTCCAAAGTTTCCATGTCTCTCTTTCTTTAAAATACAACGAAAAGTGAACTCTTATGTACTTGAAGAATCTGAAATACGATTCCTCCCTGTAAATATCAATCTGTTCCACAAAGCAAGTGACATGCTCCCACCACTTAAATCTTACGATTTTGAAGTGGGGGCTTCCTGCTC
>NZ_JAJCGR010000074.1:0-5064 GCF_020553125.1 Blautia sp. MSK20_18 | reverse complement strand
TTAGTATAAAAGGCTGACGGTTATTTTTCTATACACTGTTTTATTTGACGCTTACGGATGTGTGCTGATGAGGGTTGAGAGATGAGCTTCGGATGTATGCTGATGTGGCTTGAGAGATGAGCTTCGGATGTGTGTTGATGAGGGGTGTGTGATGGGCTTTGGATGTGTGGTGATGTGGCTTGTGTGAGGGCTTCGGAGGTTTGTTGGTTTGGTTTTGAGGGTGGTCTTTTGGGGGCTGCTTGGGTTTTGGAGGAGAGTGGGTTGTATGTGTGATTATGTGGTTTTGCCGCTTTTGAATTCGTCTTTTGAGCCTGGGAGGGCTCGGGAGGTTGTTGAGGGGTTTGTGGATGTGGATTTGAGGAATATTGCGCGGGCTGAGCTTTTTTATTTTACGGGGCAGGCGGAGGAGTGTTGTGAGATCACGAGGGGGTATCTGTCCAGCAGGGTTATTGAGCTGAAGCTTTCGGCGTGTATTTTGTATGGGTATTCTAATCTGACGCTGGGGAATGTGGCGGCGGCTAAGCGGGGGATGGAGGGAATCCAGTCCTGTGTGAAGATTGCTATGAAGAAGAAGGTTCCTAAGGATGTTTATGCGTCCTGTCTTCTGGCGGGGTATGTGGGGGCGGTTTTGCTTCATCTGCCTACGGATGGGATGCCTGCTTTTGGGGAGTACAGCAGGATGCTTCCTGAGGGGCTGAGGCTTTTTGCCACGTATGTGATGGCGCACCATACTTATCTTAACGGGGAGATATGGAGTGCTTATGGGATGGGGAAGGCTGCTTTGTTTATGGCGGAGAGGTCGTATCCGATCAGTATGACGTATATCCACTGTATGATGGCGGTGTGTGCGATCAACCGAAAGCATAAGCAGGAGGCACAGGAGGAGATGCTCCGGAGCTGGGAGCTGGCGAAGATGGATGGGTTTCTGGAGCCTTTTATTGAGCATCATGGGCTTTTGCGGGGGCTGATCGAGGCCTGTATCCGGAACCGGGATCCGGAGGCGTATCAGCGGATCACGGAGGGTGTGATTTCTTTCAGCAGGGGCTGGATGGCGCTTCATAATCCGGAAAACCGGAGAAAGGTTACGGGGGAGCTGTCGACGATGGAGT
The DNA here is from genome assembly GCF_020553125.1 of Blautia sp. MSK20_18. Taxonomy (NCBI): domain Bacteria; kingdom Bacillati; phylum Bacillota; class Clostridia; order Lachnospirales; family Lachnospiraceae; genus Blautia; species Blautia sp. MSK20_18. The sequence continues at coordinate 3,955 of NZ_JAJCGR010000074.1, read as the reverse complement.
TTTCTATTGCCATGCTGGCAAGTGGGGGATGGACCAATAAGGAGATCGGAGAGCATCTGGGGATTTCCATTAATACTGTCAAGCATTACCTTACGGATATCTTTTGCAAGCTGAATGTCAAGAAGCGGGATGAGCTGAAGAAATTCATGTTAAAATAGTGACAGAGGCACTTTTTTTTGAAAAAACGGGCCTTACAAAACAACTGGTAGTGTTGTATAATAAATATCACGAATAGTCAGATTTTATCGGAGAAATCAGACGAAAAGAACCAGTAAACGAGTAAGTTAAGAAGGAGGAGTTGAAGACTGATTCTCGATAGCATCTGATAATGTCAATATCCTTACCAAAAATGCCTGGTATATTGACACTACAATCACATAAGGGTAAAATATTGAAAAGGTGTAACCTGTTTACTCACCGGCTAAAAACATGAAGCTTTTTTAAGAGAAAGGAATATAAACAGAAGTAAAGTAATAAGAAATACAGTACACGTTAATGCACACATAGGAAAGCGGGAAAGGTATGAAAAAATTAAGGAATAATAAGATCAGAAAACTCCTGGCATTTATGGTGGCTTTGGCGTTGATGGTATCCTGTATGCCGAGTGCATATACGATCTCCGCGAGTGAGGCGTTCGGAGATGGAACGGAGGATATATTTACAGATGGCGAAATTACATCTGAACCAGCGGCCGAAGAATCGACACCGGATGTAAGCAGCGCTGACCAGGAGGAAACGGAACAGGCGCAGCAATCGACGCTTACATATGAAAATGATTCTGTTAAAGTAACAGCAGAGGCACTGGAGGACGGAGCTCTTCCGCAGAATACAGCATTGAAGGCTGACGGCGTAAACGAGAATTCATCCGTATCTTATGATACAGTTTCTCAGAAGCTTTCAGCAGCAGCTACAGACAAGGGCAGCAGCCTGAGAGGTTTTTTTGCGTATGATGTGTATTTTGCTGATGGCGACGGAAACAGAGTCGAGCCGAACGGCAGAGTCAGAGTAACTTTTGAGTACAAGACACCGGCAGCACCGGAGCTTACCGATGCAGCCAGCACGAGTGTAACCGTTGAGAAGCTTCATTATAACAGCAGTACCGGTGATACTGATGTTAACACCTTACAGGCCAACGAGGATCTGAAGGTTCTGAATGTCAACGAGGGCAAACAGATCCAGACACTTCAGGTTGAGACTGGCAACGCAGCTGTTTTTGCCGTTATGTGGGATTCTCCTGAGACAGCAGATGTCGAGGCGGAAGCTGTTTCCGGTAATGAGGACGAGGTGTCTATCGCATCAGAGGAGCTTACGGACGGAATGGATATTTCGGACGAGCCTGAGCAGGATGCAGCTGAGACACCGGCAGCAGAGAATCCGGAGGTAACTCCTGAGGCAGAGCCTTCTGAGGCTCCGGCGGAGAATCCGGATGCTGAACCTACCGAAGCGCCGGCTGAGAATCCGGATGTGGTGGAAGAACCGGCAGAGGATATTGCGAGCCCGGAGGAGGTTCCGGCAGCAGATGAGAATGGTGAGACAAGCCTGATCGAGGTTCTGGGAGACGATACGAATCTTCGTGTCAGCCCATCTATCGAGGCAGAGGTTCTGGCAACTGTAAACGCAGGAACACAGCTCACACTTCTGGATACCGTAACAGCAGAGGACGGAGCAACCTGGTACAAGGTTTCCTGGGAAGGAACCGAGGCTTACATAAGAAGTGATATGGCACAGGTTGTTGAAAGCAGTGATGAGGCAGAAGAGCCTGAGGATGTGCAGGAAGAAGAAATTCAGCCTGAGATCACCAGATATGATTACAAGAGTGACGAGGTCAATGTCAAGGTTACTCTTACCGATCCGGCAGATCTTCCGGACAACGCAGAGCTTTCCGTAACACCGGTAGAGCTCAGCCAGGAAGCCGAAGACCAGATCACAGAAGAAGCGATCAAAGAAAAGAAAGCCATCGAGAAGATCCATTCCTACGATATCAAATTCCTGGTAGACGGCGAAGAAGTTCAGCCAGGTGCTTCAGTGAAGGTATCTGTATCTCTGAATGATGAGAAGAAAATCAAGGATGCGGATGTATATCACGTAGACAAGAATGATAACGTTGAAAATATGGATGGCAGCGTTGCTAAGAATGGTGATGTTGAGTTTGAGACTACGCATTTTTCTACTTATGTAATCGTTGGTAATAAGCGTGACGATAAGATAAAAGTTACAATAGAGCATTATGACGAAACAACTGGAAAGAAGATTTATGCAGATGATGTTGATAAAGAACTTTCAGTTGGGCAGAAATTTGATTGTAAGAAAGCTACAAACTGGGATATCGCGAGAGTAGACGTAGTTAAAAATGAAACAACAACTACTGTAAATGAAGGTGATATTGAATTAGCACAGGATGCTACGGTAAAAGTATATTATACTCCTACCACCGGAACATTTGCCGGTGCACCTACGTTTTATGATTATACGGTAATGGCCGGACAGAGTGGAAGTACTTATTATTCCATTAATCAGAAGAGTAATTATAGTGATCCAGACAGTAATCAGAAGTTAAGTATGGGTGAAACCCATAATGGAAAATTAGCAGATCAAAACTATGAGCCATATCGATATACTTGGCAAAAGGATAACAAAACGGTTAACTTATGGACTGGAGGCAAAGATGTTATTACTGGTTTGTTGAAGGGACTAGATGAAAATGGCAATGTAGAATTTAATTATCCAGATCCAGGATTTTTTAATGAGACTGATTTACTGGCAGGAAATTCAAACGACAATTACTTAAGAAAAGTATATAAAGATTATAATTTGAATTTTGAAAGAAGTGGTGACACATATACATTAACGGGTGTAACAGATGGAAGTGGCACTAACGTAACAACACAGTATAAGTTAAATAAAAAGGAAAATTCGGGAGAAGATTTCTTTCCATTAGATACTGTGGCTTCAAAGTATGAGAAAGGATATACTAGAAAAACGCAAAGTGCACTTGGGGATGATGGTAAAGAACATAATTATTATTTTGGAATGCGTTATGACATGAAGTTCAACGTTGGTGATTATGTAGGCCCATTAAGTTATTCTTTTACAGGTGATGACGATATGTGGGTTGTCATGGATGGCGGAACAGAAAAGCAGCAGATTATCATTGATTTAGGTGGAATTCATAATGCAGCAACTAAAACTGTGGACTTGTGGGAGTATTTGGATGAAGGAGATAAATCTACACATACATTAACGGTTCTTTATATGGAACGAGGAGCAGGTGCTTCTAACTGTTACATGAATTTTACCCTTCCAAACGTAACAATTTCACAGGTAACAACGGATGCGCTTGGAACTCTGAATTTCCAAAAAGTTAATAAAAAAGGTGATGGACTTAGCGGTGCAAGATTTACTCTTTATAATGACGAAGAGTGCACAACACAGATTGCAACAGCTACATCTGATGATCGCGGAAATGTTACATTTGATAAGCTGAGAGCAGGAACATATTATCTGAAAGAGATTCAGGCGCCAGTGGGATATGTTGCTTCCAATGAAAAATGGACGGTAACGGTAACAAAAGAAAATAATAATGTTACAACCACATTAAAAAACAGTTCAGGAACAGCAGTTAAAGACAATAAAATTCTGAATGAGACTCCGGAAGAAATTATCAACTCCAGTATGACGACTAGCAAAACGGCTAAAGTGAAAGACTGGGATCAGAGAACCTACGACATTACCATTAACGCAACATCCACAAGTACAAGTTCCATAATTGAAACGAAAACGCCGGTGGCAGATATCATGTTGGTATTGGATGTGTCCGGATCGATGGGAGAGGATATTACTTCTTATTCATACACATTTGTTGCTAATAATACTTCTGAAGCAAGAGATGACAAGAAGCTTGTGAACTACTCGGCAACTGAGTTACCAGAGCATCTGAATTAAGGCGGGATACCGC
>NZ_JAJCGR010000073.1:0-5077 GCF_020553125.1 Blautia sp. MSK20_18 | reverse complement strand
ATCAACGTCCTTAAAAATACGGTTTTTAAGGTAAAGGAAAGTATCGTTGATTTGGTAAGTTTCAGACATGTATTTCCTGAGATTCCTGGCGATGGAGAGCCTTATGGTGTCGCTTCCGGGCTCATGCACAATCCCATTCTGCATGTAGGTAATGGAGATATTGTCATGTTTAAAACGTGGCGGTTTAGGGTCCTCGATGCCTCCTGATTTCTTCAGGGAATAAAAAGACTTCCAGGCCTTATCCAGTTGCTTGCATATTTCCTGTGCTGTTTGCGACGGAAGCTGTTTAAACCACAAACCATCCTTGTGCGCAGCCTTCTGATAGTACCAGTTTGGATATTCTACTGGCAGTGATAAGTCCTTGTAGTTCCGTCTTTCGTAGTTGCAAGCATTCCAAAGCTTATATGCTGCATAGCACATATGGCCGATAATGTTAGATTCTGATTTATTTAACCTGATAGTTGTTTTCTGTGACAGCAGCATACAAGTTCCTCCTTCTCTGAGTTTGTCATTTATAATATGCCGGATTTTTGCAAAAATGTATAATTTTCGCGAAAAAATTTTCGCGTTTTCATACGTGAAGATTAACTGAGAACGGGAAATCCCAGGCCGACAAAAAGTCGTCCGGGGATTTCGTTCTCCGTTAAAATCAGATATCTGCCTGTATATTTTTTGTGGACATTAGAAAAGCGGTATGCCTGTTGAAAAGGCACTACCGCTTTTTTCTCTCTTTGCGAGTAAGTTACTTGGTATTTTATTTGTTTCCCTGGATACAGCCAGGCCTGCATTGCTAAGCGTCCACTTTTATTGCCCGTGTGTGTGGACGTCACACATTACAAAATTCTGTTATATTAACAAAATAATCCTTTATTATCCATTTGAGAAGTAACCAAGCCGTCCACCGTGTCCGAAAAACGCCGATGGGCGTTTAAGATTGCCGCTAAAAAGAAGGAATCCTGATTCGTTGCAAGAAGAAAATATTTTTTTGCGAGTGAGTAATTTGGTAAATTCATTGTTCGTCTGCGTATACACGCTCTTACCAATTATAAGTTGGCCGCTCCGATACACTGACCATATCCACTTTCTTCTTTTCTATTAATATGTAGTAACCAAATCTTTTCTCTTATTACGCTTTTTTTTGCCTAAAGACCTGATGCCGCTATGAATCGCATAGCGAGTCGCTGAATCGGTAATTTTTCTTAATGATATCGCATACGCGCCATTTATTACATATAAATGTCCATTTGTCTTTTAAAGTATGTATTATATAAAGAAGTAACCGAAATCGTTTAGTCTTGACCACGGCTGCAATAACAGAACTGCCGCAAAATAAATTGTCATTCCGTGTAATCGTGGCGGTAAAAATAATTTGCTGTATAATTTCGTTTTCTACAAAGAAGTAACCGCCTTCGGCTGGTACGAATACCTTGCTTACTACATAGCCGGAATATTTTGCATTTCGAGTGGAGGTAAATGTATTTAAGTAATCGCAATTGGCATGAGCTCGACTGAGCTCAAGCTCAATCCCCATCCATATCTCATCGTCTTTGCAACTCAGTATTTATGTTATACAATAATCATAAATGAAGTAACATTTACGAAATGCCGAAACGCCATTATTTGTTTTTATTGATTGCTCGTGCTTCGCGCTCGTTACCAAGCAGCTTTTGCTGCTGACCAACGAAGCCGTAAGGCTAAGTACAGTGCATGAAGTGCGGCAAGCGAAGCCGAAAGACTGAGCGAAGCGTGTTTCGAACGGGGATTCAGACCCGCGTGCGAAGTTGAAACCGGAGCATTTGACCCGCGGACGACTTTTTGTCGGCCGGTTTCCCGTTCTCCGTCAACAAATGAAAGGCCTTGCCCAGGCCTACTGCCAAGGGAGGATTGTTACAAACAGCCCTCTGTTCGCCAGTCTTAAAAAAAATATTTCGTGTGGGTGCAAATGTAGTAACCTTTTCAGTAATCTTGTATTTTCCAATAATTTGAAGTAACATTTGCTAAAAGCCGAAATATTGCTGCAAGCATCAAAAGACTACAATCCCCGTTTTCCCCGTAGATACTCGTCGCGGTTCGTTCGCTCTTTTTGCTTACATATTTAATATGCTAAATAATTCAAAAGATGTAACGTTTTTTTGAAAAACTTTTTAAAGTTTTTTTAAGGAGTTTGTCTCCTGCCATTTTCTTTCTCCTTTCAGATATAGTATGCTGAAGTTTTTCCAGAAAGATACGAGAAAGAAAAATTTTTTATTTTTTCTTTTTTTTGCCTGCAGTTGGCAGCACCGCTACTGCTCTGCCTGCAAAAGAACCTCAGCCCAGGATACTGAAGACCAAGTGTGCATTCTGACACCACCGTGTCAGTTCAGCCTGTCTTCACCTCACCGCCATACCTCCCCCGGAATTTCTCGCTGAGGAATCTGAAGAGCGCTTAACCTTTCGCGTTGCGGCAAAGCCCATGTTTCCAGACGCAGGCAAAAACCTTGCGTCTGTTGCCGGCCGGCGGTTTGCCGAAACGGCACCGCGGGGTTTAGCCCTTACATATATAGTATGCTGAAAAAATCAGATGCGTAACGTTTTTTGAAGATTTTTTTAATTATTTTTTTTGAGATTCTCTTTTACATATATAGTATGCTATGTTTTGAAAGGCTGTAGCTTTTTTTTGAAGCAAACATACAAAAGCAAAATCCCCTGGAAACATTTCCAGGGGATTCTTTTCAGCCTTCAGTTTGTCATCTTTTTGTAAGTATCTGCCACATTGCTCGGCAAGTTTGAATTTGTACCGTCTGATTCAAATACCTCTCCGCTGGAATTCATCCATGAACTTAGAGGAATTGAATATGTTTCGCCGACAAACTTGAAGTTCTCCCCAAGGGTTAGCGTCGTCATTCCGTGGCAGGCGTAGAACGTACAGTCCATATTTGCCACTTTTGCTGTATTGAAACTGGATAAATCCAGAGTTGTCAGGCTCTTGCAGTTATACCACATCTTACTCATGTTCGTTAAGGCGTGACAGTGTCTGGATGGTTGATACATCATGCAGTTTCTTTAAGATGTACATAGCACAGAGTTTCTTCTGGTCAAAGCCCGTCTGATATTTATCAGCAACGATAAGCACGTTGTAGTCGTCAGAGTCAAACTCCACCGGCAGTTTCTTTTCTGCGAAGCCGTTCATTCCCGGCTCTGTATATTCTTTATCTTCCAGTTTTACCTTTCCGGAGAATGCGACCAGGGCGTGAATATCGGTATATCCTTTTCTCTTCACGTAGTCTTCAAAGCCCTGTCTGTATTTGACTGCTGCTTCACGTGATGCGGTGATGACCATTGCTTTCGCCTGTCCATCCAGTTCAGTTATTACAGTTGTACGGAAATGTTCAATTATAATTTCCACACGCTGCATGATATTAGTCTCATGCAGGTCAATAAACCTTGCAATCTGACGTTTCGCCTTATTGGTCTGATATTCCGGGTCTTCTTTAATCTCTTTATTCAACTGGAAGTATGTGTCATATGTTGTGTAATTTTCAAGGACATTCAGAATGAAACCTTCTTCTATTGCCTGTTTCATAGAATACAGATGGAATGCCTCATTTCTGCCCTTCGTATTGGTTCTTCCAAATAGTTTAAGCGTTGTCGGTTTCGGTGTAGCGGTAAATGCAAATACTGACACGTTTTCCGGCTTGCCGTTTTTGCTTACTTCTTTTGCCAGGATGTCTTCAGCATCTACCTCTTCGCCTTCCCTCAAAACATCGGTCACGGCCTTCATGTTTTTACCGGCAGTTGATGAATGTGCTTCGTCAATAATGACTGCGAAATGTTTCTCTTTCAGCGCCTTTACATTACCCACAATATACGGGAACTTCTGGATAGTCGTCACAACAATCTTTGTATTACCTTCCAGCGCCCGGCCAAGGTCTGCAGATGTGCATTTTTCATCCATAACTCGGATGAACCCGGATTTATGCTCTAATGACAGCACGGCCTGCTGCAGCTGGCGGTCTACTACTACCCTGTCAGTACAGATGATGATACTGTCAAAGATAATCTTGTTGTTATCGTCATGTAGTGATGCCAGGCGGTACGACAGCCAGGCAATCTCATTTGTCTTTCCGGAGCCGGCAGAATGCTGCAGCAGGTAGTTCTGGCTGCTTCTGTTCACCATCACATCGTCAAGCACCTTCCGGATGACGTCCAGCTGGTGGAATCTCGGGAAGATGACCGTTTCGGAAACCTTCTTTCTCGGCGCTCTACCTTCTTTTACTGCTCTTTTTTCGTCTTCTTTTTTCTCTTTTACTTCAATAAACATGAATTTACTGATGATTTCAAGCACGGAATCTTTCTGGAGGATGTTATCCCACATATAGTGGACGCTGTACTCGTCTTTTAAGACCGGGTTTCCGGCACCGGTATTAATACCCTCGCCCTTTCCCATATTGAACGGCAGGAAGAATGTGGCCTCGCCGTCAAGCTTGGTTGTCATATACACTTCTTCCAAATCCATCGCAAAAGATACCAGGACGCCGGCTTTGAATCTGAAGAGCCTTGTCTTCGGATTGCGCTCTGTCCGATACTGCAGAATCGCGTTCTCGTAGTTCTGGCCGGCTGCGTTGCATTTTAATTCAAATGCCATAATCGCAAGGCCGTTCAGGAACACGACCAGGTCAATTCTTTCTTCATCTGATGCCCACACCTCTTCTGATACAGAGAAGATGTTTTCGTTATACAACCTATTGAGTTCTTTATTATATGTTGTAGCCGGCTTTGCATATATCAGTTTCAGCGGTACATTGGCAATCTCCACGCCGTGTTTCAGGACGTCAAGCCTGCTGCCGCGTTTCTTTGTCTCTTCCGCGTTTATAGCCGACACTATCACTTCTTCTGTCTTTTCTTTATATATTTTTTTAAGGCTTTCCATCTCATCCGGTTGCGTGATTTCCAGAAACCGCATCAACTCCGGGCGGCTGACAGCAAAAAGCCTGTCGTAGTGGTCTGCCGGCTGGACTTCGTAGCCGCTGGCAGCAAGTTTTTTTAGGATTTAAAGCGGGAATCCTCGGTTATTCTATATCCGAGATGAAAGCGCATA
>NZ_JAJCGR010000072.1:0-5416 GCF_020553125.1 Blautia sp. MSK20_18 | reverse complement strand
TATGCGCTTTCATCTCGGATATAGAATAACCGAGGATTCCCGCTTTAAATCCTAAACTTGAAAAGTACTTAAGACGCTGTGCAAAACAGATTGCGCTGCGATATATTAAAGAAAACAAGGATGATGAGTTCGCCGAATTTATCGGCTTTAAGTTGTTGTCAAAAGCAGCAATCAAACAGCTTTTGCAGGTCGCAAATGAGGCAGATAAACCCTCAATTGTAGCATATTTGCTGACACAGACGCAGGACAAACCGAGTTCCAAATTCACGCTTTAACGAAACACTTTTTCAACATTAAACCAGCTGTCGCATAGACAGCTGGTTCTTTTTTTCTCTTTTTTTGTTCTTTTTTAAGATTTTTTTGAGTATTCGTTTTCTCTTTTTTTTGCATGCTTTTTTTCTTTCTCTGATTTTTCTGCCGCAAAAAAAAACAGCCCTGCCCAAAGCAGGGCTGCCAATTAAGCAGCAGGATTATTCTTCTTTTGCAGATTCAAGCCATGAGTAATAAGCCCAGTCGATACACTCTCCTTCTGTCTCGCCGTTTCCTTCGCAATATCTATCATATGCTTTTTCAGCAAGCTCTTCGGCAAGTTCTTCATCAGAAATTTCGCAACGCCCCATCATCTCACTTTTCATGAAATTTGTCACAAACTCTGCACTTGCTGCAGCCAGCTCTTCAGATGTTAACTCATATTCTTTTCCGTCTCGAACAATTTTCATATTATTTTTCCTTTCTGATTTTGTGATTTTTGCGGCAGCCTATGGTTTTCACTGCCGCATTATGCAAAGCACGTGTTAAATTGCCACCTGGATATTTTTAATCTGTGGATGCGCCTGGTAGTCTTCAACAATCAAATCATCAACCGTGAAGTCATAGAAATTCTTCACATCCGGATTCAGTTTCACTACCGGAGCCGGCAGTGGTTCTCGCGTCAGCAACTCCTTAATAATATCAACATGCCTGTCATAGATATGTGCATCAGCAATCATATGTACCAGCTCGCCTGGAATCATGTCACACACCTGGGCAATCATCATTACCAGCAATGCATACTGGCATACATTCCAATTGCCGGCAGCCAGGATATCGTTAGAACGTTGATTCAGAATAGCATTTAAAACCAATCGGTCAGAGTCCTTATCCTGAGTGACATTAAACGTCATACTGTAGGCACATGGATACAAGTTCATTGCGTGAAGGTCTGCAAAATTATAAATATTCGTCATAATTCTGCGACTGAACGGTGTATTTTTCAGGTCGTAGATGGCCTTATCCACCTGGTCCATGCTCCACGGCTCGCCTGGTGTTTTAACTGCATACCATCTGGCAGCATTGCCGTCATCATCAAGCGCAGCAAACATTTCAGTACCAAAACCAACCAGCTCGTATTCGCCATCCGGAAATGCGGTCCGCAGTCCTTCAAGTGTTACATCTTTACATTGGAATTTCCTCTCAAGCTGATAGCCATATGCCTCACCAATGCTGCCATCCTCATCAGCCCAGCTGTCCCAAATGTGGCTGTTTAAATCGGCAATGTTATTTGACTTTTTCTGCCAAATCCACAAAATCTCATCCATCGCGCTTTTTAATGCCGTCTTTCTCAGCGTTAGCGCCGGAAATTCCTTTCGCAGGTCATACCGGTTACATACTCCAAATTTTTTGATTGTGTATGCCGATGCGCCATCCGGCCAATGCGGTCTAACCTTTTCTCCGCGAGTATCGGTTCCATTCTCCAGAATATCCTGACACATATTTTTGAATACTAAATCTGCATAACTCATTTTTACCTCTCCTTTTCTTTGTTATTTTTTTTAGTTTTGCAAGAATAATATGATGAATTTGCAAGCAAAAAAAAATGTGCATGCAAGTTGACGATATTATTAGATTTTGTTATCATTATTCATATAGAAAGAGAACAAAGTTTTTATATATTTCCTTGGAAAGGAGAAATATTTTATGACTATAATCTCGAAAAACTGGACTTACACCATTGAAGGACATGATTTTACTTTACTAATGGCTCCATCTGAAGATATGTTAACCGTAAAGACCACAATTTCAATGGATGGGCATGGACCTATGCTCGTTTTAGGATTTACCGATGATTGTATTATTACTGAGCAACAAATTCGCATAACAGTTCACGGTAAAGATGTCGTAGAAGATGGGTTATCCTTACACAATATTGCGGTTGTAAAAAAAGCATACACAGATATGTTATTCCATCTAAAATACGACAACAAACAAGAATACAAAAAAAGATACAAAGAAGAATATGATGCTATTTTTTCTGGCAGAAAGCCGATGCAGATAATCAAAAGAGCCGTAGGACATTCATCCCAAAAATGTGCTATTGCCATTGGTATTAGTGGCGATGTTATTCTTGATTTAATGGCCGAGTCTATTAATTCACCAATAGAATACGGCGGAGTGCTATTAGCCCCAGCCTTTACAAATTACAGCCTTGAAGAAATGAAGGCCTCATTTCAGAGAAAACAAGAATATTGGCAGAGAATCCAGGAACAAATTTCTGAATATCAGAAACAAAAAGACATTGATTCACAAGATGTAACAAGCTGGGATACATCTGAACGTTATGAGCAAGGCGAAAAAGGAAATTCCAAGTATTTCAAGCATACCATGGAAATTCACGGAAGAACCTATACCTTTAACGAACGAAATGTTTTCGACGTTGGAAAAGTCATTAATCCAGACTACCCTATTAAAGAAGGCATGAAAAATGGTGGCATTCTATTAGCCAAAGATGGCACTGACTACTGGCTCTTCTTCAATGAAAAAACTGGCGAGTGGTTCACTGTACGCGAAGCCACTTCCGAAGAATCACTTGCATACAAGCTAATTGTCAAATATGGAGGCTTTGCAAAAAAACCGAATTTTTCGCATGAAATGGACGAAATAAACAAATGGAAATCCAGAATGGACCGATTTGACTAATATATATACAAAAGACAGGACGAACTTATTTTCGTCCTGTCTTTTGTATATGCGAGAGTTTTTCTGTATTATCATTTTTACATGGCTCTAATAGCCACATACCATCCATCATCCAATTTTGAATATTCTTCACCATTTTTTGTCCATTTCTTAATACTTAGCGCATCTAACGCGGCAAACAACTCATCACCTTCTAATGATTGCAAATGTTCATACTGCGATTTGAAATTTTCGAAATTTGTTAGTCCCAGCAAATAATCAATCTGACGCTATACAGCTTTGCAAATTTCATCAACGTATCTACGGCTGGATTACTCTTGCCAGCTTCCATATTGTAAACAGCCTGCTTAGTCACGCCAATTTTTTCGCTTACTTCTTTAGCTGTCATATTCTTATTTTCTCTGCCAATTTTAAGATTATTTTTCATATTTTCATATTTACTCCAATCACATCACGTTTTCATATCTTTTTTATCTACTGATTATCAGAAATTCACCACTTGGACGATTCTGAATATCAGTTACAAGAAAGCGTTGTGCTTCGACATACCGGAACGCCTGTCCTGTCATATACGGAGAATATCTGTCTTCCAGACAGAATCCGAATATTTGTTTTCCTTTTTCTGCTTCTTCCAGCAGCCATATAACCGTTGAACCAGTAGTTCCAACTTTTGCCGGATATTCGTACAAAGTTGTCATTTTAATTTTTTTTGTATATGGATTTGTTATTAATCTTCTTATTTTTTTCATTTTTTTCTTAACAGAATCTCCTGCCCTCTTGTTATACCATTCTTCACATCCTGAAAACATGGATGCTGTGGATATATTTTTCTTAATTCTTTATTTCTTTTTATTCCATCTTCTCTTGTACCTGGTGCTCCGATGTAATGATACATTTTGTCAACTATGCCAAAAATACAGCGCTGATGATTCGGCAACTGCTCTTTTTGCAGTATATATTCTGCAATATACTCTCTTGCTTCATCTTTTGTTTTATATATCTTCGTCATAGAATCCAGTTTTGCAAAATCCTCAGATTTCAGAGAAATTGACAAATCTAGTATATGGTCATTAAGTACAACAAAACTGTGATGAATCGGTAACTCATCTTCCATGAATAGCCATCCGACATATTGCTCTGCCGGGTATCCTGCTTTATTTAAAGCTACGCAAAGGGTTTCAGCATTTGTAAAGCATCTTCCGGTTTCCGATTTGATTGAATCAAAGATATCCTTAATTTTTTCATCCACAATTTCGCTTGTGTTATCGGCATTAAAACACTGAAACGAATCAGACTCAAGTGGATACATTCTGGAAGGAATACTGATTGCTTCTCCGCTTACCTTATATATTACTCTATTTGCTCTCTTGATGATTTCCATATATTTTTCCTCTTATTTCGTATATATTTTTATTATATCTTAAGATATATCTGAAATCAATATTGCTTCATATGTAATATCACCATTTAACAATCCATTGTATGCATACAGGCTGCTTAGAACACATGATTTGCCATTCCATTTAACTCCTTCGCGAACGTCTGACCTGTCATATGGAAGAAACCAAGAACCTTCAGTCCCATATTTGTCACAATCTTCTTCAGCAAGTTTTAATAGAAAGTCTTTTGTCTCATCAACAGTTCCATTATACCGAAAACACCTTTTATCTCCAGTCCATTCGTTGACAATGTTGATTTTCCAATTGTGTTTTTGCATATTTTTTTCTCCTTGTGTTTTATCCCCTCTAACGAGGGGCAGACTTTTTAATATTCTTATCTGTCAGCTCATTCTGCGATTCATCCCCTCCTGCGAGGGGCAGACGCTTAATGACTGCTGCATACGCATTCACGCATCGATTCATCCCCTCCTACGAGGGGCAGACGGATGCAATCTTGGCGGAGGTTGTACCCTCTGTTGATTCATCCCCTCCTGCGAGAGGCAGACTTTATCTCAATCACCATCGGTTTTGTCTCTCTCGATTCATCCCCTCCTGCGAGGGGCAGACACATGTCCATCTATCATGGATGTCGCATAAGTCGATTCATCCCCTCTTGCGAGAGGCAGACAACACATTACCGGGTTATCCCAGATTCTGCAACGATTCATCCCCTCTTGCGAGGGGCAGACTATGACACGCAGCCTAGTTCCCTTGTCTTCTTCTGATTCATCCCCTCCTGCGAGGGGCAGACTTAATGAAATTCAGCGAAAATACGGTGATAAACGATTCATCCCCTCCTGCGAGGGGCAGACACTCAGTGTTTATGCGGCTTTCAGCCGCCTTAAACACCTCATTGTGCAATTTGCACAAATGCCATTTTCAACTCGTTACACATCATTTCCTCTACTTATAATATGCGTGAACTACTCGGCAATTAAATTACCGAGCATCTGATGTGCGGAGCCTGGGCCCCGTAGATTCAGGGTGGGTCCATACCACCACTACTGTTTTTTACGCAGCTA
>NZ_JAJCGR010000071.1:0-5466 GCF_020553125.1 Blautia sp. MSK20_18 | reverse complement strand
TTAGTATAAAAGGCTGACGGTTATTTTTCTATACACTGTTTTATTTGACGCTTACGTTAAAAAGCCTTTAAAATCGTCTATATGCGTTAATACTCCGTACTGTCAATCTGGAGTTTGAATAAGAGCCACAAGTCTTGGAACCCGCTAACAAGCGGCTTCCGAGACTTTTTTTTGCTCTGCTACTAATTTGCTACTAATAGCAGCTACTCTTTTTCTGCCGTTTTCAGTTGATTGTCATTAACTTTAATAGCAAGAAACCCTGATGACTGCGGGATTTCTTCTATATGATCTTTCTTTGTGGCATCTGGATGATTTTCCCTGATGCGGTATTTGGTGGTACTAACGCAGGTCCGAACTGAGGTCGGATTGTTACATCTGAGCCGTTGTCCTGAGTCTGCGGCACTTCACATGTGATACCTGCTGCTTCAAGCAGAGGGTTATCAGATGGTGGTTCAGGTGTTGGCGAATCTGTCGCTTGCAATGATTCCAGACTATGCACAAGCTCCTGTTGTTTATGTGGAAACAGATGGGAGTATGTGTTAAGTGTTGTGGATACTTTCTCATGTCCGAGCCTGTCTGCTAACATTAAGGCATCACAGCCCTGATTAATAAGTAAGCTGGCGTGCGAATGCCTGATATTATGAATTCGTATCTTCTTTACACCTGTGTTTTTACATCCTCTTATCATCTCATGAGAGAGAAATGATTTTGTTACCGGGAACAGCCTTTCATCTGCGTCAAGCATATATCTTGACTGGATATAGTCTGATAGTTTCTGGCAGAGAAAATCCGGAATCGGAATCTTTCGCTTACTTTTTCTTGTCTTAGGTGATGTAAATACATCTTTTTCTTCTATCCGCTGATATGTTCTGTTGATGGGTATTGTCTTGTTATCAAGGTCAATATCAGCAGGTGAGAGAGCAAGTAATTCACCTTTTCGCATACCCGTCCAGTACAGGATTTCAAAGCATATATACGATAACGGCTTGTCTTTTACGCCCTCACGGAAAGCAATATATAATTCGCCTGATGTGAATGTGGTAAGAGTTGGCGAAAGTATGACTGATGTAACAGATAAAAGTGAATTTGTGGAAACTAGAGAAACTGAACCTGTGGACAAAGCTGGCTGTATTATTAGGAGAATATCAGAGCTTGGCGGTTATGAGAATGTTGACGATTCTGCTAAGGTTGATGTATTTGGATTTGATATTGCTGATGTTAGTGGAAGCATAAGGCTGTTCTCGGATGTAATGAAAAGGCTGGAGATAAAGCTGGCTGGAGATGAGCTTTATGAGGAGTTCCAGAGAATTTATGATGAGAGTGTTGGTAGAGATGCTGGTAAAGATAAAGCAGAAGATAAGATGTGGAATAGGGGCAGAGGAAGGTGATTCCTCTGCTGGCTTATTTTATAACTTGAAAAAAATGTTCGAGAAATCAAATAAAGTATTTTACAACAAAATTGAGATAATATATAATAAAATAGTGAAATTGTATTTCTAAAAGCACGGAGGATAATATGGCTGTATCATACAATAAATTATGGAAATTAATGATCGATAAAAAAATAAATAAGAGCCAACTGTGTAAAAAGATAAAAATTAGCAGTAGTACCATGGCTAAAATGACAAATGAAGAGATGGTTGCTATGACTGTATTAGAAAAAATATGTGCTGAATTGGAATGTGATATATCTGATATTATGGAGTTTACTGATTTAGCTGAAGTAAAGAAAAAAATTCATAATGATAATATAAGTCCAGATAATGGGACAGTTAATATAAGATAACGAGGTAGAACAACCATGAATGAAAATGGGTTAAATTATATTGATCTCTTTGCTGGTGCCGGTGGACTTTCAGAAGGATTTATTCAAAGTGGCTATAGACCGGTTGCGCATGTGGAAATGAATGAGCATGCAGCAAAGACAATAGAAACAAGAATAGCATATTATTACTTAAAAGATAATGGCAAAATTAAAAGTTATTATGATTATGAAAAAGGAAAAATAACCAGAGAACAACTTTTGGAAAAAATACCCAAAGAAGAACTTAAGACTGTAATTAATAAAGAAATGTCGGAAGCCACAATTAAGGGGATTTTCAACACAATTGATGATATCAAAAGGGAAAAAGAAATTGATAAGATTGATGTAATTATAGGTGGTCCTCCATGTCAAGCATATTCTTTGGTGGGAAGAGCACAGAGCAGTCATATGATTGTTCCGATGGAAGATGATCCAAGAAATGAATTATATAAGATGTATGTTCAATTTCTTAAGAAGTATAAGCCAAGAATGTTTGTGTTTGAGAATGTGGCTGGGATAAAGACTGCAAGAGGTGGTCAAGCATTTAAAAACCTCCAGACATATATGAAACGTGTAGGTTATGAAATTGATTATCATGAGTTGAATGCCCAAGATTTTGGAGTATTACAAAGTAGAAAAAGAGTAATTATAGTAGGTTGGCTTAAAGGTACTGGGTATGAATATCCGTCGTTTGATGTGATCCATAGTAAAGCCGAAGTATGGGATTTATTGAAGGATTTACCCCCATTGACTCCAGGTATTGAGGCAAGAGAACATACGATGAATGATATGCGAAGACTAAAAAAATATGTTAAAGATAATGCTATTCGAATGAAATCAGATGTATTAACAGGTCATGCTGCAAGACCACATACTGCACAGGATATTGAAATATATAAGAGAACAATAGACATGTGGTTTGAAAACGAACAGCATGAACGTTTGAAATATGATGATTTACCAGAAGATTTGAAAACACATAAAAATAGAACTTCATTTGTAGATCGATTTAAAGTTGTTGAGGGTGATATGGATCATTGTCACACAATACTTGCTCATTTATCGAAAGATGGACATTATTTCATTCATCCAGATATAGAGCAACATAGATCAATTACAGTGCGGGAAGCAGCAAGAATACAGTCGTTTCCGGATAATTATTATTTTGAAGGACCAAGGACAGCACAATTTATTCAGGTGGGGAATGCGGTTCCGCCAATGATGGCAAAGGTAATAGCAGATAAAATAAAAGAACAATTAGGAAAATAAAATTGGAGGTTTCGCAAATGGGTATTGTTGAAAATACATATGCTGAATTAAAGCAACAAGAACTGAAAAATAATCCATATAGTTGTTTGCATATGGCTGATATTGACATCAATCCTCATCAGATTGAAGCATTTACATTTGCGCTATCTTCATTAGAGCTTGGTGGAGCAATTCTTGCAGATGAGGTAGGTCTTGGAAAAACTATTGAGGCTGGCTTGGTCATCAAGTATTTGCTATGCAGTGGAAAAAATAAAATACTACTTATTATGCCATCAAATCTGCGAAAGCAATGGCAAGTTGAATTAGAAGAGAAATTTGATATTGATTCATTGATTGTGGATAGTTCTAACTGGGAGGATTATCTCGCAAAGGTAAAAAGTAAACAAGCAGTAATTATTGTTTCCTACCACTTTGCCTCAAAAAGAAAAACAGAGTTCGGAAAGATAGCTTGGGATTTTTGTGTATTTGATGAAGCACATCGGCTTAGGAATGTTTATAAGAATGGTTCAAAGATGGCTAACTTATTATATGAATTAACAAAGGGAATTCCGAAAATTTTATTAACTGCGACTCCTATGCAGAATACTTTACTTGATATATATGGACTTGTTCAGTTTATCGATGATAGAGTTTTTTATAGTAAGCAGATATTTTCCGAAAGATATTTGCGAGGAGAAGATTACAATGATTTGAAGGCTTGTTTAGAACCTGTTGTGCAAAGAACTTTACGAAAAGAAGTAGCAGAGTATATCCAATTTTCAGAGCGCAAAGAAATGACAATTGATTTTGAACTATCGCCAATGGAGATAGAACTTTATGTGATGATAAATAATTATCTGAAAAAGGAAATTTTGTATGCTTTGCCCAATTCACACAGAACACTTATTACATCTGTTATTAGAAAATTGCTTGCATCATCAAGTATGGCAGTTGCAGAAACCTTCAAGGTATTAAAAGGCAGACTTGAAACTTTGAAGGAAACAACTAGAACTGAATCAGCGGATGAAAGTATTGATTTTTTCCTTAGTTTTTTTGATGATGATGAAATAGAGACGGATGATGATAGTAAGCAGGATGAATTATACACAAGAGAAAAGGTAAATGAATTTATTCAGCATGAAATAGATGAGGTAACAGCCATTATTAATAAAGCTGAAAGTATAAAAAGAAATGCGAAGATGACAGCCTTGAAACAGGCAGTGGAGAAAGCTTTTGTATTTCAAAATGAAGCTGGCATAAAACAAAGAATTGTTGTGTTTACGGAATCTATTAGAACGCAACAATACATGTTTGAAGAATTATCTCATGTCGGATATGAAGGTCAGATACTTAAGTTTAATGGTAGTACAAATGATCCTGTTACTAAACAGATTTATAAGGCGTGGAAAGCTAGAAACTATGGAAAGTATGTGGGTAGTAGAAATGTTGAATTGAAGAATGCCATCGTAGAAGCATTTAGGGATGAATACAAAATTTTGCTTGTAACAGATTCCGGTTCGGAAGGATTGAATCTTCAGTTTTGTAATACGATTATAAACTATGACCTTCCTTGGAATCCGCAGAAGATAGAGCAGCGAATTGGTCGCTGTCATCGTTATGGACAAAAGAACGACGTTGTGGTTATTAATTTGCTTAATACTCAGAATGTAGCAGATAAGAGAGTATATGAAATTCTTTCAGAAAAATTCGAGTTATTCCAAGGCGTATTTGGTGCATCAGATAAAGCTATTGGATTATTAGAAAGTGGAGCAGATTTTGAAAAAAGAGTTACACTTATTTATCAGGAATGTAAAACGACATCAGATTTTACAAAGCAATTTAAGGATTTGGAAAAGGAATTAGAAAAGAAACGAAACAAGAAAATGGATGAACTGAAATCCATATTTATATATAAGACAGAGGAACAACATAAGTCTCATTTTAATAGTATTATGAAAGAAATTGCGGAATATGATTCACAGTTTAAGTATTGGAATAGTAGAAGTAAAGAGGAAAATGAGATATATCCAAAGTACTATGAAACTAATATAGACTTGGAAATTCCGGGAATTCAACACGGATATTTACTTGTTGGTGGTTCTTATGTTGGAGAGATTTTTGAAGATGCAGTATTTGAAATTATTGATATAACAGGAAAAATATATGGCGCTTCAGATGTGTTGGCTAGAGAGCTTTGTGAAAAATTGAATGAGCAGTGCTTAGAAGAAGAGACTCCTAATAATCAAGAAATCCTTTTATATATTGATAAAGTGGATAAATTTATGCAACAGAAATATGCAGAATCTAAAAGAACAGTTTTGATTGCTAATCAGAAAAAATTGGATAATTGGCTGCAATCAAGCCTGCAAATAAAAAGTCAAGGCTAAATTGAAAGAACATTGCTACGAAAATAA